>JBLING010000121.1:0-7747 GCA_047639155.1 bacterium | reverse complement strand
TGAGATGTGGCTTCTTTCCACTAGTGTTAAAGGTCCAACTTTTAGCGATATTATTTTTCCATTAGTCGACAAAAATAACTATTAAATGCGGACACATTTGCACCACAAATTGAAATTATAGCAATCAAATGAAACGAGTTTATTTATTAGGCCTTATCACGGTATCGGCTTTGACAAACGTTTTTGCACAGGAGTATATGGATACAACCAATACAAATGGCAATACAGAAGACGTGTTTTTACAGTTAAATACAGGTAATAAGGTATATGTTGACAGAGAAAATTGGGATTTGGCTTTTGAAAATCTAGGAACAACAGCTTCTGTTTTAATCAACGGTCAAAAAGGAATGAAGTTATTTACGACTCCTTTTACAACTGCAGATTGGGCTGAGTTTGATACTGCTGGAATGGGCAGTTGGATGGAGTACTTAAATAGTTCTTCGTCATGGTCGAGCGGCGCTTTTAACCAACAGTTGGATGCGGGAAACCCATTTGACTTAGGTTGGGGAAAGTACAACGTACAGAACCACGTCATCACTGGTGATAGTATTTTTTTACTTCAGCTAGCAGATGGTTCTTTTAAGAAGATGTTTGTGAATGATCTAACAGCAGGAACATATACATTTACGTATGCCAATGTAGATGGTACAAGCGAATTGAAAAAAGAGGTAACCAAGAATGATATGATGGGCCAAAATTTCGGATACTACTCAATTGTAGACGAAAAGGTCGTTACAAGAGAGCCTGCAACCGAGAATTGGGATTTGTTATTTACTGAGTATATCATTCCTATTCCTACAGGTCCAGGTCAGTTTCAAAACTATCCAGTAACTGGTGTTAAAATTAACATTGGTGTTGAAGTTGCACAGCGTGACGGAATTACTGTAACAAGTGACGACACAACAGGTTTAAACTGGAATACCAACATTACTGAGATTGGTTCTGATTGGAAAATGTTTAATCGTACATCAATGCAATATGAATATGCAAAAGACCGCACATACTTTGTACGTTTAAGTGGTGGTTCAGTTTGGAAGATTTACTTCACACAATATGCTGGAGGTCCAGTTGGCGCATTTTATTACACTTTAGAGAAAATAGAAACAGGTGCAAGTGTTCAAGAATTACTTCCAACAGCTGTAAGTATTTATCCAAACCCATCTGCAAATCAAAATGTATTGGTGACGATAGATAATGCAGTTCAGTTTAAAGCGGTAACTGTGTTTAACAGTTCAATGCAAACGATTTCAACCCAAGTAAGTAACGAAATTAACACCACTTCAATGAGCAGTGGCTTGTATTTCTTATTGATTGAAACTACTGGCGGAAACGCGGTTAAAAAACTTATAATAAGATAGTTAGTTGCGCTATTCGTTACTAATTTTCATTCAGCTGGTTCTGTGCAATATTGTATTTGCACAGAACCAGTTGCGTTTTGAGATATCATCAACTAAAGATAATGAAGTTGGTGAATACGCAGAATTGTTGTTTTCTAAATCAAAGCAATTTGGGAGCAATGACGTAATAGGGTATGCAACGGCCAATGAATTTGGGGTGGCCAAGGTGAGTCTAGAAAACGGGATGTATTATGTAAAAGTAATCGCCGTTGGATACGAAAATCTTGTCCAAGAAATTAGAGTGAATGCTTCGGCAGTATATCCATTGTGGATTACACCCTCTGACGAAATGTTAGGGCAGACCGTAGTTACAGTCCAGTCCCGTCCTCAATCCTCAACAAAATCCATTGAAAAGATACTGGTCCTTTCGCAAAAAGAACTAGACGCACGGTCTGTATTTAATTTAAAAGACGCCTTAGCCCAGCAGATGAACGTCCAAATAAGCAACGACAACTCTACAGGGAGTTCGGTAAGCTTAATGGGAGTCTCTGGACAAAACGTAAAAATATTGATTGACGGGGTTCCAGTTATTGGTCGCTTGGATGGAAACATCGATTTGTCGCAGATTAACATCAACGACATAGAGCGTATAGAGGTTATTGAAGGACCTGTGTCCACGGCTTATGGCAGTAATGCATTGGCTGGTGTAATCAATGTCATTACTAAAAAGAAGACCTCAACAAACGGAGAGTTAGCAGTTGATGCGTATCGTGAATCCAATGGACAAGATAACGTGTCTTTGGTTGCAGGTAAACAGATAAAAAAATACAATGTTCGAGTTGGAGGGTCAAGAAACTTTTTTGGTGGATGGAACCCAACGGATGGTGGACGATATGATTTGTGGAAGCCAAAAGAGCAGTATAACGGAAGACTTCAAATTAGCCGCAGCGGTGAAAAGATGCAGCTATTGATTAAATCTGAGTTTTTTACTGAAATGTTGTTGAACAAAGGCAAGCCATTGCCTTCGTATTATGAAACAGCCTTTGATGAAGAATTTCGGACCAATCGGTTTGACCAAAAGATTCAAATGGATAAACAGATGGACAGTAATCGGCGGTTTTCTGGATATATCGCTTACAACTATTACAGCAGGTTACGTAACAAGTATTTCAAGGATTTGGTAACACTTGATTCTAAACAAGTGTTGACCGATGGGGGAGATGATACAACTGCCTTTAGTGCAATCATGGCGCGCGGAACCTATAATTATTTCGCACCCAAAAAACCTTTTACGTTCGAATTGGGGTATGATATTATTAGCCAAACAGGGATTGGCTCACGTATTGAAAACCAATCACAAACGATCTCAGATTTTGCGTTATTTATGACTTCTGAAATAACCCTTGGTAAAAAAGTAACCATAAAGCCAGGAGTGAGAATAGCGCACAATACAAGTTATAAAGCGCCAATCGCTCCTACAGTTTCGGGACGTTACAAGCATAAAGACTATGTGTATCGTGTGAGCTATGGTCGTGGATTTAGGGCGCCAGATTTGAAAGAATTGTATTTGTCTTTTGTTGACGTAAACCACAACGTAATAGGCAACAAAGACTTGCAAGCTGAACGGTCTCATAATTTCCAAGCTTCAGCGACTGGATTTCACAAGGTAAAGAAGATGTTAATACGTCCGTCCGCTTCTGTGTTTTACAACGACATTACTGATAAAATCACCTTGGCAGGCATTCAAGGAATTGAGTACACCTATGTGAACCTGGATAAATTTAGAAGTACAGGTGGCAATGTTCGATTGGGAATTGCCGGTAATAAAACAAAGTACAACGTTGGCTATTCGGCGACATTTGTGACATCGTATTCCAATAGTGAAGATGGCAGAGAAAGCTCGTTTTCTTACAGTGAGTTCAATGGCAATGTCTCGCATACCGTCGGCAAAACAACATTCAACTATTTTATAAAATACAACGGTCCTCGGACCGTTTTTAACATCGACTTAGCAAATGGTCAAGTGACTGAAAGTCGCATAAACAATTACGCCCTGAGTGATATTCAGGTGGGCCGGAGCTTCGCATCAAAGCGAATTCAATTGAATACGGGAATTAAAAACTTGTTTGATGTGAGTAACGTCAATAATGAAATTCAAACAGGAATCGTTCATACCTCAGCACCGTCTGATCTTGCAGTTGGAACGGGCAGAAGTTATTTCGTAAAAGCCATAATAAGAGTATCAAAATGAAGAACAACATATTGGCAATTGTAGGGGTTTTCTTTTTGTCTGGATGTTTTGAAAAGGACGAACCAATATCTCCGTTCCCTAGAGGAGAAGTAGAGGAAATTTCACTTGAACTTGGTCCGAAATATACCCACCAATTGTTTTACAGTTTCGCCCAGAATGAAGTGGTTAAAAGTGTACTTAGAGATGAGTGGGACATCGCATTTACATGTGAAGCAGGAAATAATTCCATCTACCTAAATACAGGTAACAGCATGTATGGGGCAATTACAAACGAGACGAGTATTTCGAGCGTAAGTGATACTTCAGGACTAGAATTTAAATGGGATTGGAGTAATGGGAGAGACGATAGTACTGTTTTATACGAGTGGGATAAAAACGGTAAAGTTGCCGTTCTTGACTTGGGATACACAATCGACAATCAACATCGTGGCTATGCCAAAGTAAAGTTTACAATGCGCAATGATAGTCTAGTGATTCACCATGGTATGATTGGTCAACGCAAAGAACAAATAGCTGTGATTGGTAAAGATGACCTATATAACCGTGTTTATTTTTCATTTACAACAGGGGAGAAAGTCGATATAGAACCGGTTAAATCAAGTTATGACTTAATCTTCAGACAGTATATTTATTATTTCGTTGCTGAAGATTTGCCATACAGTGTTGTTGGGGCATTATACAATCCGACCGACACGCGAGTGATGGCAATAAATGACAAAGATTTCACAGATATTTCATTGAACGACACAGCAAATTATAGCTACAGTCCAAGCCATGATGTCATTGGATATGACTGGAAAGAATTCAACATCGATGAAGGATTTTACGTCGTCTTTCCTGAAAAGAACTTCCTAATTCAAACCGCAACTGGTTTCTTTTACAAATTTCATTTTGTAGACTTTTACAACACGTCCGGACAACGCGGTTACCCGAAAGTTGAGTTTAAACTGCTGTAGAAAACAATATTGGTTTGTTTGCTAACTTTGTTGGGATGAGCCGAATTATTTTATCCGTATTGGGTGTTTTTTATTGTGGTATGAGTTTCGCTCAGCAGGATACATCAAATATCCCTGAGCATATTAGGCAATCGTTTAGGATGAACCACAGTGTGGGTTTACATGTAACAAGTTCCAAAGTTTTTTTACTGGAGTATAGTTTCAGACCGATAAAGTTTTTGGAGGTCAAAGCTAATGTGGGCAGGCATAATTATAATTCGGATAATGTTTTAGGCCTTGTCGGAACAACGACAGAAGGTAATTTTGGGTCATTAGGCATTTCTTTATTTAACACTTATCGACCAGTGTACGTGCAACCCAAGATAATAAAAGGGCTTGTAATCGGCTTGTCAATTGGTAGGGGGGTGCTGGATTTTTCTGGCCAAAAGACTTTTGAAGGAAACTATTCAACTCCTAAACTTGTGAAAATTGAAATGAGAAACGTTGCCTATAATTATGGGGTAATTAAGGCTGGAGTTGAAGTTGTTTTAAAAGAGCGTTTTCGACTTGAAATATTTCCTTTAGAAATGGTCTGGGCTGAAACCAAAAGTAATACGGCATATGACATTAAGTATTACCCTGCTATTGGCTCAACAAGGGATAGAAGGATTAGATGTGGTTTAGCATTTCATGTACAGCTCGGATTATGAAAAGGTTTAAACAAATCGGAATCATTTTGTGTGTCATTCTTCTGTCGTGCAACAGTGAAATACCAGTTATTTACACAGAATGCGATGTTGGTTATCCGGGTGACCCACTGGTTTACTTTACATCAGAAAGGGATTCGTTTTTAGTGGTTTATTCAGATAGCGATAATCGAAGCGATACGGTTCAAATTGATCAAGTCGATTTTGATTATACTATACCCATCGATTTCAGCGATTCGTTGATGACCTACGAGATTATTCAAAACGATAGCTCGTTTGGCACTGTAATACTGAAATATAAAATGACGCCTGTTTACTGTGGTGAGAAAGATAAAATGTACTTGATCTTTACGCATATGTATTTAGACAAAAATGGGGGACTGAGTGAAGCAAACATCAGGTACACTGGGAATGCGAATAGCATGACAAACTTAGTTGCGATACCTAGCCTATATAAATATATTAATGAAGGTGGGGTGCTGATATATATAAAGTTTTAGATGAAAAGTCACTTACGATATTTCATCCTTTTTTAATGGAAGTCAATTCATAAAAGTTACGTCTTGAGAAGTATTAAATGAACTATTTTTTATCTATTTCTATATTTTGTTTTTGGCTTGTCGGTACAAGTCTTACGTCATTTGGACAGGAAATTAACCCATCAGGGGTTCGGGTAGGATTTGTCCCACAATTTGGGATAGGACTTACCATTAGGCATCCACAAACGGTTGCGTTGGAAGGCAGTTACAAGCCAATGCACTGGCTCGAAACGAAAATAAATATGGGGTCATCCACTAAGATTGGGTATGACGACAACGGTCGTAATCAAGGTGCTTTTGTAGGATTAGGTTTAGCGGTTTCAAACGCTGATCGTTGGCAAACCAAAGGCGAGACCACAAATATGGTTTGGTTTTTGGATGTGTATATGGTGTCGGGAAAATGGATTATTGGACTACAGTAAAATTTAGAGGAAATAAATTTGAAGAAAGGCGAGATCACATAACGTCTAAGAATGTGTGGTATCACTATTTTGATTTTAAGGCAGGTGTGGAATTCATTATAAAAGAAAAGATAAGAATTCAAGCATTCCCAATGCAGCTCGGGTACTTTTATAATGTAAAGAACAATGACACTCCTATTTATAATGTTGCAGCCATTTGGAAAGAAGGTATTAGACCTGGTGTAACGATACACTACATTTTAGGTGCCCAAAAATGAGAATAATCACATCTATAGCGGTCTTGTTATTGTTATTCGGAAGTTGCCGTGATGACCAAGAGTTGTTTGGGTTTGCTAATGAACCGTTCATAGCTTTTGTTGCCAATACTGACGCGTTTTCCATCGTATATAGCAATACTTTAAAAATGTCGGACACAGTTGATATGCGAAATCAAACGTTTCCTGTGTATTTACCTATTGACATGAACGACGTGTTGATGACGTATGAAGTCATTGTCAACGACTCGTCTTTTGGAAGCATTCAAATGAAATATCAACTGGTGCCACATTATTCGAAATCCCCTGAAGATTATACGTTGTATTTTGATTCAGTTAAAATTTCTGTAGACCTTAGTTTAGCTTTGTTTTGGGATGATCAAATGAAGGATCCTATTGATCTTTCAGAAGACCTATCTGAATACTTCATGATTAGACGACCGATACATATAAAGTTTGACTGATGGAGTGAAATAGTAGGGCCAATACGACAGACTTCTTCATATTGGTTGGATTGCTATCTTTGTTGGGATGAGCCAAATGATCAAAAGCTTTTGTGTATTAATTATTTGCTTAATCGCTGACATCTCATTAGCACAACCACATTTTAATAAGACATTTCTTGGATACGAAGCCTTTAAACCACATATGGGCATTGGGCTATCATACCGTTATCCAGGCCCTGCGGCATTAGAGGTCAGTTTTAAACCACTACATTGGATTGAATTCAAAACGGACATTGGATATAGTATTCAAAAATTTGGGTACAATAAACTAAGTGAAAGCAAAGGTTATTTTGGTGGTGTTGGACTTTTCTTTTCGACGGTAGACCGATGGCAAATGCAAAGCAGCGATAATAAATTCGGTTTTATCTGGGGGATTATGTACGGCCAAGGCAAAATGGATTATTCTACTACAATTCGATATAGTGGCGACGTTTTTGATGATAGGTTTGAAAGTCTAAAATCAACTAATATTTCTTACGAATATGCAGATTTTAAAGTCGGTTTAGAGTTTATAATTATGAGTAAACTTAGTATTCAAGTCTTCCCAATCCAGTTAGGAGGATGGTACGATGTGCGAAATGAGACGTTCCCAATAAAGCGGACTCCTGCAGTTTGGGAGAATCAAATTAGGCCAGGTATGACACTACAGTATAAATTTAACGCATTAAAATGAAACTAATTTATGTAATGCTGATATGCACTTTACTTGGAAGCAGTTGTGAAGAAGATGGGCCGTATGGTTTTTACCAGGAACCTCAAATTGAGTTTACAGGAAGTCGGGATTCATTTGTAATTC
>JBLING010000120.1:0-7770 GCA_047639155.1 bacterium | reverse complement strand
AATCAATGTTTAACATATCCAACATAAACAAAACGGTGTCTTTTAACCGCTGGTTTTCTGGATTTGAATTGGTATGAATGTCGAACACCTTGTTACTGTCTCCATCATATCCCATCATATCCATATTGAGGACACCAAGAATCGGTTCGTTGTTGGCAATGGCAGAATCAGCGTAATACCTGCTCCCTATCAAGCCAAGCTCTTCTTCATCCCAAAACGCAAACTTGATGGTATTGTTAAAACAGTATTTCGACATAATACGGGCTGCTTCGAGCACAGTAGCACTTCCACTTGCATTGTCATCAGCACAATAGTCTGCAACTGCGTCGTAATGTGCCGAGATAAAGTATACGCTGTCGGGATTGGTCTTCCCAATCAATGTTCCAACGACATTTCTTCCATTTGTTCGGTAGTCGATGGTTTCAACTTTTAGTCCATAGGCTTTCAATCGACTCACCAAATAATCGGCTGCAAGATTGTTTCCTCTTTTGCTAACGCGATGCACGATTCGGACGGTGGTATCATTAAACGTTGCAGAGTCTTCTCCTGAGAATTCACGAACTGTCTTTACCAAGGAATCTAAAGATACCTCTGAGGTTAGGGATTTTGTTGTTTGCGTGAACGCACAACTGTAAAATATTACAGCTAATAGTAGTAAGGTGCATTTTCTCATCTTTCCAAAGATAGGGATTTTGCGTGGCATGATGTTATGAGGTTGTGGCACCTCTGGTGTCTGCTTTATTTGCGCTCTAGCATAAAACTAAAACCATGCGAAGCTGAGAATTGGCCACGCAGAAATGCGCCGCGTCCGAGGTCTGGCGGAGGCCGGCGGAGGAGTGAATGGTTGAGGCATTAGAAAATCAATAAAAGTGCTTGGATTCCCGACCAGCTGGAGGGCCTTTTATTAGATTTTATATGCCTCAGACAGAGCGCGGGGATAGCATATTTCTGTGAGAGGCTTCCGTCGGTAGACGGACACAGTTTTGTTTACTTTTTGGCCTTCAAAAAGTAAAAGCGGGTTAAAGGAGCCTGTCCGTCAGCTGACTGACTGGTAAGCCCTTAAAGAATAATCATTAATAAAATGACTTAATTAAAAATTGATTGTAGTCAATTTTTAATTAAGATCAACCTCCACTGGCATAATCATCTGAATTCCAGAAAGGTTTTTCAAGCGGTTAATCTTGCTGTAAATTGGGTAATACGCGCCCAACTCTTCTTTCACCAATTTGTCCTTTATGGACGCCATTCCGAAGTCACCAAAGATGGCTTCAAACGGGTTATCAGATTTTGGATACGCAACTACTTTGTATGTATCAAGTCCAGCTTTGTCGCCGGCAATACGAATTGCGTCGTGTAATCCACCGAAAGCATCTACCAGACCTAAGTCTTTGGCATATGTGCCAGTCCAAACCCGACCTTCGGCAATTGTATCTAAATGTGCACGATCAAGGTTTCGTCCTGTTTCAACACGTGTTAAAAATTGGTCGTAAATCTGTCCAATCATCGCATCTAAAAAACTAAGTTCTTTTGTATTCAATGGTCTGTTGATACTTCCAAAATCTGCCATTTCTGATGTTTTTACGATTTCGGAATGAAGTCCCATTTTGTCGAACAGTTTCTCAGCATTAGGATATAAACCGAATACACCGATTGAACCGGTAATGGTATTTGGCATCGCCAAAATTGAATCTCCCAAACAAGCGATATAATACCCTCCACTTGCGGCAACATCGCCCATAGAAATGATAAGTGGCTTTTTCGCTTTTAACAATTGTGTCTCTCTCCAGATCACTTCACTTGCCAACGCACTTCCACCACCACTATTGATTCTCAAAACAACGGCTTTTACGTCGTCATCTTCTCGCACTTTCTTTAATGCACCTGCAAATTTATCAGAACCTATTTCTTCGCTTTGTCCTTTTCCAGATACGATTGAACCATCAGCATAAATGACGGCTATCTTTTTACCTGACTTCGATTTACCAATTGGATTAACAACGCTATTGTACTTCGGCAAAGAGATAAGGTTTAACTTCTCACCACCTGCAGCTGCTTTAAGCATATCCATAACCTGGTCGTTATATGCCAAGCCATCAATCAACTTGTATGTAACGGCATCATTAGGAAGCTTAACACGTACCTCATTGGCGATTGCTTTTAGCTCATCGGCTTCAATATTTCGTGAGTCAGATATTTTTGAGATAATATCTCCATAGATGGACTCTACATATTCTGTGATTTGCTTGCGGTTCTCAGGACTCAATTTGTCTAGGACAAAAGGTTCAACAGCGCCTTTGAATTTACCACGCTTCACGACCTGCATTTCAATACCAAGTTTTTCTAAAGTTTCTTTCAGGAAGGTTACGTCAGCAGCCATTCCGTTGAAAAGTATAGTCCCACTCGGGTTCATCATTACAGAATCTGCAACAGAAGCAAAATAATACGATTGATTATACAGCACTTCGCTATAAGCGTAAATAAACTTACCGCTTGTTTTGAAGTCTTCTAAGGCAGCACGTATTTCACTAAGCTTTCCGTAGCCCGCTCCTAAATACGTTATATCTAGATAGATTCCGCGAATGTCATCGTCGTTTTTAGCATGTTGAATGCTGGTTACGATGTCGTAC
This sequence comes from bacterium, assembly GCA_047639155.1. GTDB lineage: Bacteria > Bacteroidota > Bacteroidia > NS11-12g > UBA9320 > UBA987. Next base: position 5,143 of record JBLING010000120.1, on the reverse strand, counting down.
AAACCTATGGGTCTGTTCATATCACCTGATAACGATGCAGCAAATATGTCGAATGGGTCATTTTGTGGACGATCAAAGATTTGATAGTTCAGTTTCAGGTGTAATACCGAATTGTCTTTAACATCTACATCTTGTTTTTTAGATGTGCTGGAGATAATTCCTGCGAAAATGATAAAAAAGATAAACGTTAAAAGGAAGATACCAGTGATGGTAGCTAAAACGTACTTGAGAAACTGCTTCATTCTTGAAATCTTTAAGGTCTGTATGCGACTAAGGAATCAGCACCTTCTGCACCTGTGGCAGTTGGTTCTCCCGAATCGCTTGCACGAAGTAAACTCCGCTTGCCAGACCTGAAGTCTCAATTTCGGTAAAATTGGATTGAATTTCGTTGAAGTACACTTCTTGCCCCTTCAAATTACCCAGCACCTGCACGTACTTGTATCTTATCTCCGTTAACTGCAATTTTGAGATTTGACTTCGATGTTTCCCCAATTGAGGCAGTCCCGTTCACTTGTACTGGTACTTTGAGGGTGATGCCACTGGCAACCAATTCGATTACATCATTAATCTGATTCGCAGTTGGCGTTATCGACACCTTCAAAACATGGGATTCATTTGGTGCTATTTCAAACGCAGTTTTCGGGAACGATATGTCTGTAGTGCTGTTGGCAAAATTGGTAAACAAAACCGTTTGGTTTCCAGTATTCGTTAACACCAAAGGATAGATATACGTTGCTGTTGATGCTACATTCCAATTGTTTATGGTATCTACCGATGGCGTAATCTGCGTTACTTTTGGAGCAGTCGACGTCGTACTTATTTTGTTTATCCGTTCCAAAAACTCTGGATAATCCACAAATGGATTCCGATTTTTTTGGTAATTAAATATCGCATTGTTTCGGTCGATTGACTGCTGGCTAGGTGCGTAGGTTGTGGCCCATGAGCGCAACAGACTTTCTTGATTGGTTAAAAACGATGCATAGTTTTGGTAGCGGACTGCAAAATATAACATTGAACGTGCGCAGTCGCCTTTTTGTGCATCTCTCGGCTCAAAAACACCTCCACCCAACTTTGATCCTCCTTCAGTCCAAGTAGCATTTGAAACAACACCAAATCGATAGTTGCTTCTTCTGCCGTTTGCATTTACATCGGTTGGAAACAAGTGATGTATGTCGGCGCGCTCTGGTTCGTTTTGATTGAATAAGCTCTGCGGCCAAGTATGTTCACAGTTAAAGCTGTTGCTGTTTGCGCCACTTCGTGTATTAAAAGTTGCCACTCTACCTGTATACACACATTCTACCTTTCCACCAGTATTGTCAATCGAACCATACATTGCGTCCCGTGCTCCACTATAGCCTAAGTTTTTATAACCTTTTGCAAGGACAGATTTCAATTCACCTTTTAGGTCTTCTTCATACAAATCGAAGGTTGACGTATAATATGCGCTGTATTCACCCACACCTTTTAAATCGATTGGAAATGAGCCAGATCTTGAATCGGTTACGACAACAAGTTCTGAGTTGTACGTAATGTTATGTGTTGGTTTGAAGTGCACTGTTACTTTCAATGAAGATTTGGCAGCAACCTGAACCGTAGAATCATCTACATAAAAATCTGCATTATGCGATCGTAGAATCACGTCAACATTGGTATTGAAATCATTCTGAATTGTTATTTCTTGATCCGCAACGATTTTATAACTTGTTTTAGGATAGGTCAAGACCGACTTGGATACTGTTATTTGAGCGGATGTTGCGGCTGCAACCAAAACTGTTAATAATAATGACAATGACTTCTTCACGCAGCAAAAATACTTCGTTTAGTCCGTCAGCCGACGGACTATAACCGATTTTACTTTTTGGAGACCAAAGTTATTTTCTTTTATAGGCTTATCAGCCTACTGATCTTCTTTTTATTTATATAGTAGCTTAGGGTTTAGCAACCCTATAACCCGCTTTCACTTTTTGAAGACCAAAGTTCTTTTCTATTATAGGCTTATCAGCCTACTGATTTTCATTCTTTTTTTGTAAAAAAGAACGAAACAAGAAAAAACATAAAAATAATAATGCCCTTCGTTTTGGTGCACTCATTCCCTCCACCACCGGGGCCACCAAAACCCGCCATCGCACACCGCCGATTATTTTTGGGCCTCCCGCAGCTTCGCACCAACAATTATTAGTGCATGATTTGGCGACAATGCGCAGCTGAGCATGGCACCGCAGAAATGCGGGCCGGCTTTGGGGTGAATGGATGAGGCATTAGAAAATCAATAAAAGTGCTTGCATTTCGTCCGTCAATAGACGGAGGCCTTTTATTAGATTTTGTATGCCTCAGACAGAGCGGATGGATAGCATATTTCTGTGAGAGACTTTTTGTTTACTTTTTGGTCTACAAAAAGTAAAACCGGGTTGAAGGGGTGGTACCCCCTTAAAAAAATATCTTAGTTGACAATCGTAAATTAAAATCAACCGGTAATCAGCCGCAACCTGACAATTATCAACTATCGGTTGACACAACGTCTAAATGTAATCGCTTGTCTTAAATTTGCACTTCAATTCATTTGTATGCATCTAAACACATTAAGTGCCATCAGTCCGATTGACGGTCGATACCGATCTAAAACTGAAGATTTAGCACCACATCTTTCCGAATTTGGTCTCATCAAATACCGTGTAATGATTGAGGTTGAATATTTGATTGCGATGGGCAGAACAGGAATTGCGCAGCTCAAACCGTTGTTAGACAAAACCGTTATTGCACAACTGAGGGCTTTTGTGACAGACTTTACAGAAGCAGATGCACAAAAAATTAAAGACACCGAAAAAATCACCAACCACGATGTAAAGGCGGTTGAATATTTCGTAAAAGACAAATTAGACGAAATCAACCTATCCGACATAAAAGAGTTTGTCCATTTTGGTTTAACCTCTCAAGACATTAACAACACTGCCATTCCGTATTCGTTAAAGGTGAGCACGGATGAAGTTGTTATTCCTTCTATTCAAAAAGTAATTGAAAGCATCGCAGCCAAAGCAGAAGAGTTTAAAGACATTCCATTATTGGCAAGAACGCACGGACAACCGGCATCTCCAACACGATTGGGAAAAGAGTTTTTTGTATTTGTCGCCCGATTGGAAGAGCAAATGAGCCAGTTGAACTTCATTAAATGGCCTGCCAAATTTGGTGGTGCAACTGGAAACTACAATGCCCACGTTGTTGCCTATCCGGAATTAAGCTGGGACCAATTTGGTGATGCTTTTGTTGAATCCCTCGGATTACAACGGTCTTCGCCAACCACACAAATTGAACATTACGACAACCTCGCTGCAAAGTTCGACTGCATGCGACGTATCAATGTGATCATGATTGATTTTTGTAGAGACATTTGGACATATATCAGCATGGATTACTTCAAACAAAAAATTGCAAAGAATGAGGTTGGATCATCGGCCATGCCACATAAAGTAAATCCAATCGATTTTGAAAACGCCGAAGGAAACCTTGGTTTTGCAAACGCAACACTCAATCACCTAAGCGAAAAACTACCCATAAGCAGACTGCAGCGCGACTTAACGGATTCAACCGTTTTACGAAACGTTGGCGTACCGTTGAGCCATATGTTGATTGCCTACCAGTCGATTCTTAAAGGAATTGGCAAGCTGTTGTTGAACGAACCAAAAATAAAACAAGATCTAGAAAACAATTGGGCAGTGGTTGCAGAAGCAATTCAAACCATACTTAGACGAGAAGGGTATCCAAACGCATACGAAACGTTAAAAGGATTGACACGCACCAATGATGTCATCAACCAGTCGAGTATGCACGCCTTTATCGACACGCTTGAAATAAGTGACGAGATTAAGGAAGAGATGAAAGTGATTACACCATTTAACTATACGGGATTATGAGCACAGCAAAAAGAACTTTGGTCTTAGGGGCCAGTCCAAAAGAAGAACGTTACTCGTTTAGAGCAGCAACAGAATTAAAACACTACGCACATCCAGTTGAGTTACTTGGTATTAACGACGGCAGCATTGGTGGACAAGCAATTGACACAACGCCTAAGATGTACGACGACATCGACACAGTTACAATGTACCTGGGCGCTAAAAATCAAATAGAATATTATCAATACCTCATCGCACTAAATCCAAAACGGGTTGTTTTTAATCCAGGTGCAGAAAACGATGAGTTTTGTAAACGTTTAGAAAAGAAAGGCATTGAATGCCTGGAAGCCTGTACGTTGGTCATGTTAAGCATTGGAAATTATTAAATCATATGAAAATATACCTCTCTAGTTTTGCCATCTTTTTGTTATTGTTTACCGGTTGTGGTAATCCTAAAATTGAGCTACAAGATAAAATTGACGCGCTGATTTTAAGTAAAACGCAATCCGCAGAAACCAAAGCCTCTATTGCAGAACTGCAAACGCAATTCATCGAAGCATTTCCTGAAGACAGCATGTCTCAAGCTTATTTAGAAAACGTAAGTTTTTACTATCTGTTGGTGGATTCAACGGCATTGGCAAAAAAATATGCCAACCAATATGTGGAGCAATATCCAACTTCAGAAAACGCATCCGACATAAAACTCATTGTTGGAAAGGCGGACATGAAAGAGAAAAATTACAAAGCAGCGATAGCCAATTTAGAAAGTGTTCAAAACGAAAAAATGTTGAGTGTTTCTGATATGCGCTTGTTGGCTGAAGCCCATTTGGCACTGGTTTCTGATTCAACTGCCGAAGGTGCAGACTTACACTATTTCAAATATGCAGCCTTGTTGGAGCAGACTGTTGGAATTGAAGCATCCATTGATGCGTATTCAAAATTTAAACAAATGTTTCCGAACTCCGACTACGGTCCGTCGGCTATGATGCTATATGCAGATAAGATTGAGCGCACTGGTGATGCGGGAAGAGCCGTAAAAGCATTGGAAGATTTAATTGAACAATATCCCGAAAGTGAACAAGCAGGAACAGCTCGCGTTATGTTGCAAAAAAACTTGGTTGGTTTGACTGCAGAACAACAATTGGGAATAATTCTACGAGACAAATCGAGTAACTAGTTAACCTCTTAAACCGCCAACAGTTTGTCTACTTTCCGCGCTACGACTCGAGATTGGTATGGAAATTGTTTAATTTTGA
>JBLING010000119.1:0-7770 GCA_047639155.1 bacterium | reverse complement strand
AGGTAAGTCAGTATCGATGTCCACCTCAAATTTTAGACCTTTTTCTTCCGCTTTAAATCGACTATTCTCACTTACATTATGAATCACTTCATGTATGCGAAATGGGATCAATTCAATGCTCATTTTTCCAGCTTCAAGCTTGCTTAAATCTAGAATATCATTGATGATTACGAGCAAGTTTTTAGAGGAAATATTAATCGCCTTTAAATACTTAATCTGCTTCTCATCTAATTTGGTTGCCAACAATAAGTTGGTCATTCCAAGTACGGCGTTCATTGGCGTGCGTATCTCGTGACTCATATTGGCAAGAAACTGCTGCTCGTGTTTTTCACTCTCTTCTGCACGTATTTTAAGCAGGTTAACTTCCTCATGGGTGATTGCATTTTGAAGTGCTACAGATAAGAAACCTAGTAAATGTTCGATGTTTTCTTGATGATAATTATCGAAGGCATTTTTTCTAAAACTAACGACTGAGATGGTCCCAACGACTTCGTCATTTAATTCAATTGGATACGACAATATCGATTGTGCTGTTTGACCGTTTTGTAGTTTTAGTGGTTCTGTTACGTATCTCCCAAAGTTATTTTCTGCATCTTCTAAAATGACTGATCTATTGTTTGACCGAACCCACTCCGCCATGTGATTTTTATATCCATCCGCTACCTCAAGGTTTGAAAATATCGTCCAGGTTTCTTTTGATACATCAAACACACCCAGTTCTACAACTGCGGCGTCCATAAGTGAGTTCAACGTGGTAAACAAATATTGGAATGTTTCTTCGAGCTTAAGAGATGAAGTCACCTTCTGTCCAAGCTCATTTACAATGAGCATATTGTTAAGCTGTGTTTTGTTAGACGAATTGTCAACTGTAGCCTCAACTACCGGTTCGGGTTTGTCCGTAATTTTTGGTGTAAGTGCCGAAATACGATTCGCCACTTCACTCAATGCAGGTGGCAAACTCGACGCATCACCATTACCGCTGGCGTTTTTCCCTTCCTTTTGTTTTTCAACTAACTGAATCAGTGTCTTCGCCCAAGATTTTATTTTAGACTTAAAAAACAAATAGGTTGCTCCTATTCCTAGAAGTAAAACCAGTATATTGATTACGTATATGTTCATAGTATTACGCTTAGTTTCGATTGTTTCATCATCGCAAGAGTCAATTGAATTGCTCTCATTCTTTAATAAATTTTTTAGTATATCGGACACTACCCGTATTGATTTGAACAAAATAAATTCCTGCTGAAAGTTGTTTAATATCCACCTGAACTCCATTGTTTTCAAATGAAACAGGTATGGTCACTTCTCGACCTAACCCATCTGAAATACTGATATCAATTTGTACATTGATTATTGTTGGCCATGTAATAAAAACATATTCTGATGAAGGATTGGGATATACTGTTATCACATTCCGATCTGCCTGATCCAAAACACCTAAGGTGCTACCTATAGAAGCTATGAAGAAGTCGTTATAAAATATGCTACGTGTGTTTGTTATTTTTTTAGAGCCAAATTGTAATGAGCCACTGTTTGTATACCCTGCAATAAGCACATTCGTATTAGGTGCTACCGCCATACAGGATATATTGTCATTGTAATCATTTCCAAATCCATGCGCCCAAATGACATCTCCTTGAAGATTCAGTTTTGCCAATCCGGCATCAGCCGCCGCAATATGATTAAGTGTTAAACCACCAATTTTCAAATTGGTAACGTCATACCTCCAGGTTACAAATAGGGCATCTTCATCACCTTCAAAATCTGTAACATCTTTGCCATTTGACAGCGCTTTATGTAATATATATTCACCATTTGGCCCGTATTTGCTAAGCAGCATTGTCGGACCACTTACATCAATGCCTTCATTGTTTATTTTAACGTCTCCAGTGACACTTGAAAGAGAATAAACACTCCCATCATCCGTGGTCACTAATAACCCAGCTTGGTCCGTTTTTGTTCCGCCTTCTCTTACAAGCCACTTTAAAACTCCATTTGCGTTGTATTTTGATATAAATCTATCAAGATTCCCAAAACCTCCTGAAGTAGGGTTTATTAATATGCTATCTTGAATAAATAATGTATCGCCTTCCCAAGCTCCTGACAAAAACACATCTCCTTTGGAGTTGGATTTCAACTCAGTAATCTGACTATTAATAATCTTGCTACCGATTTTGTCCGCCCATAAATACTGACCATTGGAATCTGCTCTAGCTAAAAATATAGCATCATCCTTAATCGGTTGTAATGTGTCATTGCCAAAAATGGTTCTACCGGTTATATAACCAGAAAGAACGATTTGTGCGTCTGAAGTCACCACAACTCTAACCGCTTGACATTTGTTTTGACTTAAAGTCATCAAGTCATGAGCCCAAACAATGACACCGGTTTTATCCATTTTAACCAAGAAACTTATTTGGCTATCTCGTTGCGCTTGAATAGAGAAGTCATCTCCTATACGGAGAGCACCTGAACTACTAATGAAGCTTGCATCACCACTACAATAAACATTTTCGTTACTGTCGATAGAGATACTGTTGATATTGATGGCCTTTACTTCACTCCCACCGATTTGTTTTAACCAATCTAGCTCACCTGAAGGTTTCAATTTAGCGATGAGATGGTTCCCATTCACTTTCGCGTTCCATCTCGTAACAGTTTGAGTATCAAGTTTAAAGTTTCCCGTATATCGGCCGGTTATGTATATGTTTCCGTAGTTGTCAACCTCCATGTTGTCAATATATTCATCTTCAAGTCCATTCAAGGACTGTTTAGCCCATGCACAATTAATGTCTTGTGCAAGGCAAATGTTTGGTATGCACATTGTGAGCCAGGTAGTGCACATAAGGCTATATTTTAGAAAACGCGTTCTCATCTTATCTTGCCCTTTTTATCTGTTTTAAATACCATCGGTTGACTGAATTCTTCAAACGGTACATGAGTGGCGCTTATCACATAACCATGAGCTGTTTCTTTTATATCGGCACCTATTGTTGGCCCGTTTGTAACGGGCATTTCAAGCCATTCAACAGACAAATCGGCTGCAACTTTTATCAATAAAATTCTATAATCGGAGGGTATTAGTTGATTTGAATTGATGTTACAAGTCCCTAACATCATAAAACCTCCGTCACTGCAAGCAATGGTTCTGCGGACAAAACCATTTTTCAAATACCCTTGTACTGTTTCCGATTTATCTGTTTGCAAATCTGAATTGATTTGCCATAGTGTTATGGAAGATCCAATTAGATATTTTTCCTGATTTCTATGGTTGAACCAGTAATTAAGTAGGGTGTCCGGCTCGTTTGGTCCGGAAGACGCCCAAACAGCATTATTTGCATTTTGGATGGCCAGATTAGAGGGTGCCGTTTGCCTATCGTTACTGTCGAACAATTTATATGCAATTGCACTGTTTGAATTGGCTTCAAGTTTTAAAACGAACGATTGATACTCCAATGTGTCATTATGGCTTTTATCAACCCTTCCGTTAAGTAAAACATTACCAGATATGTCTTCTGAAACATAGATTTGATACATGTCTTGTTGTGAGATAATTGCGTTTGGTTGATATCGCTTATCGAAGACTTTATTCAGTTCTGAATCCAGTATCACCAGTCTTGGGACCAGTGGGAAGTTCGAGCCCATAGAGTGAGCCATGGCCAGCGCAATATTCCCATTTTGAAGTACCATACAATCAACTGAATTATCGCCGTATGAGGAAGGAAGAGAACGACTCGAATTAAAAAATGAATGTTGTTTCAAAATGGTACCGTTTTGTGAAAGGGTTACCACCCCAATGTATTCAGAATTATTGTCGTCATTAAATCCAACAACCACAATGTTTCCATTTTTCATCAATAGACAATGCCACAAAACATGAACTGTCTTTGGCAATTGAACTTGCCACAAAACATCCCCATTTTGATCGTACTTATTCAGTAACGACGGCAATTCAGATGCAGGGTTAACCGTGGCATTGAAGTTATCAATAGATTGAACCGCGCTTAATAAAAATGAGCCATCTGGCGACTCCACAACGTCTCGGGCGATATATGGTGTAGTTGTGCTCATCACTTTAATAAATGACTCGGTATTGAGCACAACGTCCTTTTTACATCCTGAAAAAGTCAAGGCTACAAAAGCAAAACAAACTGACAGTGTCTTTCTCATCGTATCGTCGTCGTTAATTTCCGATATTCTCCTAAACTCAAAGTTGTACCAAATAAAAGCAGTTGGTTATTTGACATTTTTACAATTCCATTAAAATAATTGGAATAGGTACGTGTAATGTATTCCGAGCGTATCAATTCCGCCGATTCATTTAAATCATAGTAGTAAGAATAATGTGCTTTGTTATAGGTACCAGGTCGGCTCGAACTTCCTTCTTTGGAAATTTCAACATCCATTTTCATTAACCCTGTGAAGCCGTTTTTTCCGTTTTTCACTAAGCCTTTACCGATGTACGATGTATTGCCTGCTCCAACATTTAAAGGCGCCAAGTCTAGATAAGTCATCCCTGTTATCTCACCTGAGTCATTGAAGTGATATAGCCTAGACCTCTTGTCTCCAGATCGATTATCAATAGGACTTAACAGGTATCCATAATTACCTTCTGATATTTTAATCAATTCCCTACCAAGGTAATTGCCATCTGGTATGCTTGAATGGAATATTTGAACCTGTTGGTTACCGTTTGGGTCAAATTTTGTAACCGTTAAATAATTAGAGTCACTTGAACTAAATGAGGTGCCCGTATTCCCTATTAATACACTACTTCCTTTATATGGAATGACGTCTGTATTTCGCTCAATTTGAGCCTGACGTTGTTGTGATATAGGACTACCTAGAAGCAAACCATCTTTGTCATAACGTAAAAAGATGGAGAAAGCGAAAGTACCTACTCCCTGTGAGCCAACGATCATATATTCATTGTTCATACCAAGCACTACGTTCGATATTACTAAACGCCGGAACCTGTTTCTATCAATAAAGGTATTTTTGTCATAAATAACAGACCCATTGTAGTCCACTTTTTTAAGCCCATAATCATAAAAAATAGCAAAACTCGAATCCGAGTCATGGATGATTTTCATATCTGGTATTTGACCATTACTTTTTACCGAATACACGTATCCAAAAGTTTTGGTCCAAATTTCTAAACCGTCGTTATCTATTAATTTAAAATTATACAAATTGGCATTATCGACATAGACCAGAAGGACAACGTCTTCCCCAGCAACTGCACCCATAGCCCACTTCACCTCGTCCTCTTCCCAAATTTGAAGACGCTCAATGTCACTTGAGTTGGTTTTAATTACATCTTTGTCGCAAGCCGAAACGATTACAATTAAGCTTAAGATTAGGCCAAATTTCATTATGTTATTCATCTCCTTCTCCTCTCTTTGAAATAACGTTTTTGTATCCTAGATTATAACTAATTCCAAGATTGAACTGTAGGTTGTCCATGGCAAAATCATTGTCTAGGTAATAATATTTAAACACCAAATCCAAGTTATCATATCGTGTACCTGCCTTGTTGAAATTTGCGGGCGTTTTTAAATATGTCACTGCTGCTTGAAAGGAAAAATCTTTAACTTTATAACTAGCGCCTACACCAACTGAATAGCCGGTATATAAAGATTTTCTTTGAGATTTTCTATCTACAATGTCACTTATGTTGTCACGTGAAAGTTCGCCAAGAGCGCTATTTAAAAATGACAGGTTTAAGCCTGCTTGTGCAAAAGGGCGAAAGCGGTCTTGCAAAAAGTAATGTTTTACAACAAAGGGAATGTCGAAATACCCAATGTCCTCGGTGTAAGAAATCGTCCGCTCCTGAACATTTAACAGTTGATTGGTATAGGATACCGCTCGATACAATAACCCTGTTTGAAGCCAAAAAGACTTATACGTTTTATACTCCAGCGCCACACCGAATTGAAAGCGCGGTGTCCTCGTGTAATTATCTAAATCATTGAGGTTCTGATGTTGGGTTACAGAATGCAACTTATTTGCCTGTACAGAAGTTACATTTAACCCACCCATGACTAATACTTTTAAGTAAGGAATTGGCTTATATTTTTGATATAATGCGATTACTTCAGCTGGATCATCAAGTTTATCCGCTTCATAGTTTGGATTAATTTTCATGATGGCAGCAACACTTGCTTCAGCCTCTTCAATTTTGTCAATGGCGATGTAGTTCAGCGTTAATAATTTGTATGCCTCAATTTTTTCAGTTTTGGTTAGAGGACAGTCCGACAAGCTTTTTTTAACCTTTACTATTGCCTCATCGTACCAACCCTCTTGATACTTTTCATTTGCGTCTCTTATGTACGTAACACATGGATCGATTTGGCTAAACAAGGTTCCTGAGACATGTACAAAGACAAACATTAAGAGATATTTTAGATTCTGTTTTCTCATTTGGCAGTTGTCTTTGTTTGCTTAGGTGTGTTCGACAAATAAGGCACATCACTTCCTATAAAAGTTGTCCATTCTTCAACGGTTAACACTCGCTCCGTTTCCAGACGGAGTGCATCAATAATATCTTTTGCTTTTATCGGATATTTATAAATTGTTCTATCTGAACAGTAGACATATAATTGCTTCGTCTTTGATTCCAACGCCAGCACTTTTATTTGGCGGTCAACCTTAATTTCAATTGGCAATAGATCTAAATTTGACAGTGTATAAAGTCGAATCAACTTCGCTGACGACGCGACAATCATAAGATCATTTTCTTTGTCGATGATGATATCAACGGGACTACCAACACCCCTTAATTCTTTTATCTTTTTACCAGATTTATTGAGAACCTGGGTGATACCATCAGAATATGTAATCGCAACGATATCGCCAAAGCTGGATTGAGAAATTGCCTCAACTCGGGCAGCTGGTCTTGCTGCAAATTGGTTATACTTTTTATCGTTTAGGTTGACAACATAAGTTGACCCATTTTCGCAACCTACAAGACAAGTATTGGAGTTCGATAATGCTGAAACAGATTTGATTCTTGCATTGAGTTTAATTTTGTCAGCACTACCATCAGCCTTCCACAGAATCAACGTACTGTCTCTACCACCGCTTATCATACTTGGTTCAGATGCCCTAAACTGTACAGACCTCACAAGCCCCCTGTGACCCTCAAACAGTTTTATGCGTTGTGTACTTCCGTTCTCATATAATGCCAGTTTGTTCGAATTTAGACCGACAACATATTGGTTTTTAAATGGGCTTAAATAAGCTGTATTGAGATTTGTGGGCTGTTCACCTGATTGTACTTTAGACAGTACACTTAAATCCGCTTGGTTGAATGTAAGCGCAGTACTCTTTCGGTCGACAAAAACGATTTTATTGTTTCTTGCATCTAGCTCAAGTATTTCTTCCCCATGTCGAAGAACAACGTGGTTGTGGTCTGTTTCCATTTGAGAAATAGCACGTGAACCCGCTTGATATAAGTTCGCAGCATTGCTATTACCCTTGTTCGCCAATAAAAATTCATATGATTGGATAGCAAGTAAAGACGCTAATGTTGGATTCTGAGTGACCTGAGTTGACGTGTTGGCCAGATTTTGCCCAAGCGCAATTAGCCTTAATCGTTGTGCTTCATAACTTGCTTCTAAAGCCTTTTTCTTCTGATAATTGGCCTCTTCGCTTTTTTGATCAGCGAGTTTCTGCTTTGATTGTGCAAGTTCAGCGGCAGTTAACGCCTTGCCTTTTTCTATAAGCGCGATTTGCCCTTGATTTCTTGCGACAATTTCCTGCTCGTGG
>JBLING010000118.1:0-7774 GCA_047639155.1 bacterium | reverse complement strand
AATACACATTTTGTTAGTTATGATTACAAACTGTTTAGATACGACACAATGTATAGCAACGAAAATGCGAAAAGTGTACGTATGGAGAATGATAGAATATTTAGCTGGCGCGGAGACTCGTTGGAAATAATAGTAAAGAAATAATTATGCCTAAAGACTTTAAGAAATACTACATCATTAAAGCACCACCACAAGAAATTTATGCGGCGCTTACGAACCCTAAAAGTATTGAGTTGTGGACCGACGATAAAGCTGAAATGACAACAGAACCGGGATCAGAGTTTAGCCTTTGGGGCGGAAGTATTTTAGGCAAAAACTTAGAGTTTGAAGAAAATCGCAAATTGGTTCAAGAGTGGTATTTCGGTGATCAAGAAGAAGATTCTATTGTAACAATCACATTACATCCACACAAAAAAGGGACGTCAGTTGAATTGAGGCATACGAATATTCCAAACAAGGACTATGAGGATTTCTCAGAAGGTTGGGATCACTCGTATTTCTCACAAGTGCAAGAGTTTGTGGAGGAAGATGGCACTGAATAAAAGGTAGCCCGTGAGTCAATCCAACAAAACGCAACCAATTCTGGAAGACGTTATAGAGAAACAGCCCGAAAAATATCATGCGGATTGTTTTGTGCTCGTAGAATTCTTTAAAGATGTTACAGCAGCAAATCCGGTGATGTGAGGCAAGAGGTATCGTTGGCTTTGGCGATTATCATTACAAACACGCAAGTGGTCGTGAAGGCGACTTTTTTCACGCAGGATTTTCACCAAGGAAACAGTCTCTTACAATTTACGTGATGGCGGGATTTGGGAATGAAAAAATAATGAGCCGTTTAGGGAAATTTAAAACGGGGAAGTCCTGTCTGTATGTAAAAAAGCTATCAGACATTAATATAAATGTTTTAAAAGAACTTAACTTGTTCTCGATAAACCGCATCAATGAAATCTACCCCAAATAAATTTATAGCTTTAGCACTGGTTATTCTACTATGTTCCTGCAGTGCGGCAAAACGGGAAATTGATTCGGGGTTAGACGAGTTGGTAGAAAAAGACTTAATCCTTCATGCACAACGCAATGATTTGAACAACTCCACCACACGAGAGGATAGTGTGTTTGTAGTTTTTGAAAATGAAAAGTTCAAGTCATTTTATGGATTTAATGCCTACATGGATTTTGAAACAAATGACAGCAAACTAGTGAGTTACGGGTACGGGAAAACTGGAAAGCATTTCATGGACCCAGTCAAACGTTTTAGCCAATATCATATGTACTTCAAGCATTTAAATTATATCAAACTTTACAACCGTTTTGGAGGGATCACATATAGTTCGGCAAACCTGGACACAATTATGGTTCAATTACCAATCATTAATAGCGATAAGAAATATTTAAATTATACCGTGATCTTTAACGATTCATCTCAAATTAGTAGCATTATCGAACGTAGTTATGACAAATTCTATTACTCAAACGATTCGAATGTAATGTTCATTGACAGATTGAATAAACCTCCATCTAAAACGTACTTTTATCCGAAAGAACTTTCAAAAGATTCTATTTACGTGACACGTTCAGTCGTTATAGATTCAACAGAAAAAAGGGCACTTCCATTTGAGAGTTTAAACTCAATAGATTCAACAATTCATGTGGCTGGTCCTGTGTATCAACACACGAAGTCTGTGGTGGTGTATGGTTACATTAGTTGTGCCCCATGCGCCGTTCTCAAAAGTAAACTAAAAGAGGAAGCGGAGAATGGAAAACTCAATGATTCGTTAATTGTTGTCGTAAACACGTTTGATGATATAGCAAATCTTCAACGTTTTATAGCCAAGAAGGAGTACAAATTTGCATATTACAAAACTCAGAATGTAAATACAAATGGTTACGCTTTTCCTAAAATTTGTGGATATGATGAAGCTGGAAATTTAGAATGGGCTATCACTGGGTATGCACCGAGTGTTGTCAAAAAGGTTGTAAATTATTTAAAGGAGTAGTCTACAACTTAGCTGTAAACGGGTTTGCAAGGCCTGAATAAGAGGTTAAGTCAATTTTTAACGAACCTACCCATATAGCGGTTTGAACCCGAATCGGAAGCCTATTTGCGTCATCACTTACCCAAATCGTCATATCGTCTTCGTCTTTAAAAACGCGGTCAACAACCAATTGTGGACGAAGTTTGATGCATCTAACTTTCCCAAAATCACTTTTAATGGTTTCGATTCCCAAGTACTTAAACTTAAGATTGTAAATCTTCTGATCAAGATATATGTCTAATGGGTAAGTCTTTCCAACCCACGCGTCACTAAAGTCTATGGTTCGGGCGTAATACGTACCACTAACTATGTCCTGCACGTATTCTGGCATGTCCATATTCTTCTTCAATCCTTTAAGCTTTTTGCCTGCGTGATCGTAATACACCAAATCGGTATCGGTATATTTATCTTCTTGCACCGTTTTAAAATACTTGAGAGGGGCTATTCCAGTAGTATCAACATATGACTCAAATCGGTCACGCACATTGTACATCCAGTCAAACGATTTATTGGTTTTCCCATTTGCAACGATGTGGTATGTTGGTCTTGAACCTACCGTAGTAGTTGAATCATCTACTTTCATTGTTATACGAGCGGCGTTTAACCAACCATAATGAACACGGTAAGTTAAAGACTCTCCAAAGCCAAAAGCCTTGTTGTTTTGCTGTCGGAATTTGAAGGCGTTGTTCTCCTTTTGAGTGAAGCTAAAGTTGAGTACCACCAACAGTGTAAGCGCTATGTATTTGATATTTTTTTTCATAAGGGTCAACTATTTCTACCCAATCAGTTCAATTTACGTTCCAGCACGGACAATCTTTTCAATTCAAATGTAAATGGTATGTGGGATATATACGCTATTGTGATTGTAAACGTCTTGTAATCAAACACTTGATATCCTTATATAATTGAAGAGGTTAGTCTTATATTTGTCGATATGGTATCACGCCTTCAGCGGATTTGTCTTGTTATAGTATTCACTTCATTGTCTACATTTTCGTACGGTCAGTGGGACAATTCATTCTTTGATTTTGAACGCCAGGACACGCAAGTTGGACTGGTTCAGCTACACATAGAGAGTCTTGGTTACTTCAGAAATTCTGAATATAAATCAAGAATAGACCAAGGAAGAACATTGTTCGGACATCAGCTTTGGCCTGAAATGTCGTATCAAGCAAGTGATAAGGTGCAAGTATCGCTCGGTTTATTTGTCCAACAGGACTTTGGCGCGGATAAGGTATACTTAAAACGCCCAACGTTTAGTTTTCAATTCAATAACAAAGGACATTTTATTCGATTTGGTACGTTGATGGGAGCGATGCAACATCAATTGGTTGAGCCACTGTATGATCCGGAAAGGATGATTGAAAATCGTCTTGAAAACGGATTTCAGTATAAACGAAACAGCCCCAAATTAGATGCCGAATTGTGGGTGGATTGGCACAAAATGATTTATCAAAATAGCCCTTTTCGTGAGGAGTTTACAACAGGAATTCGGGTTGAACCAAAGAAACATTTTGGTGCTGGGAAACACACCATTTCTCTGCCAATAACTGCAATTTCATTTCACAAAGGGGGGGAAATTGATACTTCACATATGCCAACCATCAGTAATTTTAATTTCGATTACGCTTTCAGATATCGGCATAAAAAAACAGACGGCTTTATAGACTCAATCGACATACAATTGCATGCTTTGTATTATGAAGACATCTCAACAGAACCAGAGAATTATATAGATGGATTATCACAATACGCCTCCATTGGGTTATATGCAAAAGGTTTTGGTTTGATGCTGAATTATTACGACGCCCATCAATTTCACAACCCAATAGGTGATGTAGTTTTTCGCAGTGTATCTGATCGAAACAACACCTACGTCTTTGATTATCGAAAAATTGCAATGGTCCGAGCACAATGGCAAAAGGAAATAAGCACAAATTTCAACTTTTTGATTCGAGCCAATTTTATGCGAAATCTTAACCAGAATGAGAACGACATAATTGCGGAATTTTATTTCCGTTGGAACCCAAGCTTTGGCGTTTTTAAAGTCAAATAACGCTTGGACAAGCGAACATCATATAGCCAACTTGAACATCATGACGACTTGTTGGAAGAAGTGATTAATCAAGTTAACAAGGACTTTGGGTCAAGTCAAATATCATTTGAATGGCGCATAAATAAGGAAAACCCATACCACGATTTTATTCAGCAAGTTGAACAAACCGTTGAGGCATTACTGATTAAGGATATGACAGTTTTAAAGTCAGCGCTGTACCGCATGGATGTGTTTGAGTCTAAACTTAGAATGGCTTGGACTCTAGATCATGAAGACCAAGTGAAACGATTGACAGAACTAATTCTTAATCGAGCACTTCAGAAGGTGGTTACCCGAAAGATGTATAAACAGAAATGACTGTTTTTACACAAAGTGTAATTCAAAATTCACGTAAATTGCGGTTCAATATTTTTGGTATGAAAAACATTATTGGAATTCTTTTTATTTCGACGTTATTGTTCACAACTGGGTGTAAGGACGAAGAAGGTGATACAACAGCATTCAAAGAAAAGACAAAAACGGAACTTGCAACTGAAGGCGAATGGAGAATCAACGGTGGCACGATCGTACCGTCTATTACTATTGACATTCAGGGCAATGTAATTACAGTTGATGATATTTGGGATTTGCTTGCCTACCAAGGTGGGGGAACGGTTCAAGATTGTGACAAAGACAATTTAATGTTTTTGAAAACAGACTCTACAGTTGTACTTGATGAAGGGCCGTCTAAATGTGATATGAATGACCCTCAGTCTGAAGACGGAGGATTGTGGTTTTTTGTCGAAAATGAGACGAAGGTTAAATTCAGTAGTTTTCCATTTGACCCTACAGGCGCACCACAAACGTTGGATATAGAGACGTTGACCGCGCTTAATATGGATTTACATATGAATTATGAATTCGTTGATCCAATCGGAGGAGCGAAAACAGACCACGTGATAAAAATTAACTACGTCAACGCCAAGTAGTGAAAATATACCATAATGCCCGTTGCAGCAAAAGTCGTGAGGCTTGTGAGTTGTTAAATAGCGCTGGAAAAGATATTGAGATTGTCGATTATATGACCAATCCACTGTCTGAAGAAGAACTTAACACTCTTATTCATTTATTAGGAATCACAGCGTACGACCTTGTCCGCAAAAAGGAAAAGGTTTTCGTTGAAAAATTCAAAATGAAAAACGCGAAACGTGTGAATTGGGTCAAAGCGATGATTAAATATCCCGTTTTAATGGAGCGCCCAATAATTGTTTCAAGTAACAAGGCCATAATTGGTCGACCTCCAAGTTTGGTTCTAGACCTTTAGTCTTTCCACCTTTTCAAGCTATTGACTGGGAAATCCCATTCAGGCGTGGTTAAAGATTGGTTTGGTTCCAATGCATACCAAGGACTCATTTTAGAATCATTTGGATTAACCAAAATATGGATGCTTTGCGCTGGCATATAGCTTTGTGAAAGTAAAAAACGAATGGCTCCTGTAGTGTCTTGCACAACATCCATAACGGTAACAGCATGTCCATATGGGTTTCCGGTTTGATGAAAAACATCACCAGGTCGTATATCGTGAATTGAAATAGGCTCAACTTCTTTGTCCATCGACCTTGTTCCACAATAAGAGAAGACCAAATCCATATACTTTCGGAAGCAAGTATAACTTGAATCATAACTTGCCGTTTTAACCCATTTTACGTCACTTCCTAATATTTTTGGTCTGTATCCTTTTGCATAGACAGACCATGAAGCAAGATGACCACTTGTAAAATGAAATTGAATTTGATCTTTTTGTCCTGTGGCATACAGATGCTCAGCACGTAAACGCATAGTCGCATCCGCACATTGTTGTAAATCTCTGTTTCCAAAATCAATATCAATTACTGCATACTGCGCGTCTTGGTTGTATTTCAATTCTCCGTTGTACAGATAGACGTTGTTGTCCTCTTTTAACGACAAGTTTTGTAAATATTGGCCAATACTCAAACTGTCTTGTTCAATTCTGTAAAAACCTTTTGGTGGGGGTATTTCACCAACTTTGTTTACAACCGTAACCGGAGCAGATGTGGTCAATGTGCTATCCTGGGGTTGGGCAGTACAACTAGAAATGATTATCAGGTGTAACATGCTTATTATAAGCAGATTGATTTTTTTATTGAAGGATTGCATATTCCTTTAACAAACGTATCGTTTATGGTATGTAGTATTTGCATTCTGCCACAATTTTTATAGACTAGACACGTATATACACGGGTTGATAAATACTATGTGCTATCGGTAAAGAATTATATAACATTGCGGGAACGCTTTTTGAACTAGATGTAGTGTCTAACACCTTTTCATGATAAAAACAGTCGCCATACAATTTTTCGCTTGTGCTGCACTTTTGCTCACCAATGCGGAAGGTTATGCGCCAAATCCAGAGCATTATGCTTCTGATTGGGTGGACAACACCTTTGACGTCATGACAGCAGATGAGCGGATTGCTCAACTGATGATGATTGAAGTAAGGCCCACTTACGGTAAGGCTCATTTAGACAAAGTACGCGCAGACATAGCAAAGTATAAAGTTGGTGGCGTTATCTTTTTTAAAGGCGACCCATTGACTGAAGTCAGGCTAACTAATGAATTTCAGGCCATGTCTAAAACGCCTTTAATGGTTGCTATTGACGGTGAATGGGGACTTGCAATGCGACTCAGCAATACAACTTCTTTCCCATATCAGATGGGTTTAGGTGGAATATCCGACAACTCCATAATTTACGAAATGGGTCGAGAAATTGGCAGACAGTGCAAACGAATGGGAATCCATGTAAACTTCGCTCCAGTTGTAGATGTAAATAACAATCCAAATAATCCGGTAATCAATTACAGGTCATTTGGAGAAGATCGAAAGAATGTTGCCGAAAAAGGCTGGGCATATGCCAAGGGAATGCAACGTGAAAACGTAATGGCATGCGCCAAACATTTTCCAGGTCATGGAGACACAGATGTAGATTCTCATAAGGATTTGCCGGTAATTAATCACTCCCGAGAAAGACTTGACTCAATTGAGCTATATCCATTTAAAGCATTAATCGACAGCGGAATTATGAGTGTGATGACTGCACACCTATATATCCCAGCAATTGACCCAACACCTAATACAGCCATTTCAATATCACCAATTGGCATTAACGGCCTGCTTAGAAAAGAATTGGGGTTTAATGGACTCGCATTTACAGATGCATTAAATATGCAAGGAGTTGCCAAATTTCATTCACCAGGGGAATTGGAATTAAAAGCACTAAAGGCAGGGAATGATGTTCTACTTGCTCCAGGGAATATTTCCAAAGCAATTGAACTAATTAAAGCTGCAATTAGAAGTGGAGAGTTAACGCAACATTACGTTGATACCAAGGTGAAAAAAATATTGACGGCCAAATATTGGGCCGGTCTAGATGACTTTACTCCTTTGGCGGAAGAAAACCTGCTGGAAGAATTGAATTCCTCATATGCTACATTTTTGTTGAACAAACTCATAGAAAAGCAACTCTGTGTAGCACAGGACAAGGGCAACTTGCTTCCTTTAAAAGTCAATGACTCAAAGAAAATTGCAACACTATCAATCGGAGGTGCTGTACAAAACGATTTTGAACAAACCTTTGATCACTATCAAAAAGCAACGCATTTACATCTTCCAAAGGCTATTTCA
>JBLING010000117.1:0-7788 GCA_047639155.1 bacterium | reverse complement strand
GTTTTGCTATAAACTGAACCGTCGTAACTTTGGGAATAGGCTTTTTGATAGGTTAACTTTAGCTTTGGCTAAGACTTACGGGTAGACTAACGGATAAGCAGAAACTTTTATATGACTAACGCCCGAACCAAAACATACTACTAGGGAGAATGGAGAAAAAAGAAAATGAAATAACGAGACTTGACATTCCTGTGTACCGTATTGTGAATTATACACAGATTGAACCAAAGTGCCAATGCGCTAAAAGCGTCAGCGCTCCAACTACCCAACACTAAAACGTGAGCCCAACGCGGTAACCGATAGACAGCTGAACCAGTCCATTGTCAGCCATTTCTTCATAAACAACGTCACGCATTATCGGAAATCCATAGTGCCCAGTTTCTCCATCCAACTTGCTATAATAGACGTTTAATTCGGGCCCTGCGCTCAAGATTACTTCCTCACCCCAACGGTAACCGAGATATGGGACAAACTGGTTTAGAAGATTGAAAACTTGCTTTTCATAGCTCTTTTTATACAAGAAATTTGTCTGAACTTCGGTACCAATTACAAGTCCTTTTTTAAAAATGTGTCGTGTCCCAATACCATAGCCTATGGCATACACCTCTTCATCAAAATGGTACCCAACAGCCAGCATGTTATAGAACCGGTTAGAGCCCGTTTTAAAAACCAGATTTACCGGAATTGTGTTCGAATGATGTAGTTGCAAATCAAACAGTCCAGTTCTTACGATATTCAACAAACCTATACTCACACCGGATTGCAGCGAATCAACCACATTTATTAAACCAATCTGAACTCCATTCAAACGGGTTGCATAATTGAGCAAACCTCCAATTTGTACGCCATCGATTCTCTTTAGCGCTACGTTAAATAATCCACCTATTTGACTGCCATTGATACGACTCCCGTAGTTTCCAAATCCGGCTATTTGCGCTCCGTTTAATTTTTTTGTCGACACATTTAAAAACCCAGCTACTTGCCCCCCATTGTTGTCCCGGCCGATATTCATAAAACCACATATTTGTGCCGTGTGCGACTTTGTCCAAGCGCTGTTTAAAAACCCGGAGACTTGGATGCCATCCATCCGTGCTGCCATATTCGCAAAACCAGAAACTTGAATACCTTGAACCCTTCCTCGAGAGGAATTCATAAAGCCAGCTATTTGAAGACCACGCAGACTTAAATTGTTGAAGTTTGAAAACCCAGCAAACTGAATTCCGTTGGTTCTTCCTCCCACAAAATTGGTAAAGCCTGCTAGTTGTACGCCGTTTACGTGAAACCGAGTGACATTCGCAAATCCACCAACTTCTAAGCCATTTAAACTGTGCTCATATCCCGCCAAAACATTGAATGACAGACTATTGGAGGTAGCACCACTCATTTTTTTATTGGTACCAAGCATGGGCAAAAATGATACTTGAGCCAACTTATTCTGTTCTAATCTAAGGTTTGAGGTATGTAAATACGTTTTGTCTGAGATGACCAATTTCACCACCGCTTGAGAATCCAGTGCGGTTTTGGTCCCCACTAAAGAGATGGAGTCGTTTAAAGGCTGTAGCTCTATTACAAGGTTTTTAATCTCTTCTTGTCTGATACGAATTAGCGTATCCTTATAATGTTCTTTCGAAACCAGTACATCGACGTATTTGGTTTTATCCTTTACCGACAGTTTATAGGACCCATCAGAAGATGTCATGGTCGTTTTGTACTTGTTTACCTCATAAATCGAGGCATTAGAGATTTGTTTACCTGATTGTGCGTCTACCAGTTTGCCAGACACTGCATACTTCCTCTTTGCAGAAGTGGTTTTTTTCTCCTGAATGATGATATATGAGCCCCGCTCCTTATACTTTAACTGATCGCCTAGAATTGACTCCAACACATCTTCTACTGAGCTAGAGGTAACATGTACTGTTGTTGGCTTATCTACTTCGACTATTTCGGTTGGGTATGCAAATACGCAGCCTGATTCAGTTTCAATATTATCCAAAACAACCTCAAGTGGTAAATTATCGGCGTGGATCGTTATGATTTTTTTCAATACCCCTTGTCCAAATGCAGACAATGAATTGCCAGTCATAATCGCAAAACAGATAAGACCAAAGAAACCTGATTTAATCCTCATCATATAATATGAATTCTCCAGCTTTCCCTTTTTCAACCTTTAGGTTCAATGTATTAGACAAAATATCCAAGATTAAATCAATATCCTGATCTTCAAACCGTACGTTAATTTTTCGTTCCTTTTGACTTGACTCTGCAACTTGAATGTCAACTTCATATAAATCGTTGAGTGTATTAATGATCTCGCTTAACGTTGTTCTTTTGAAGGTCAATTTGCGATTTCTCCAGAACTGGCTTACAACAACGCGACTTTCGCGTTTAACAAATTTGCCAAGATCTTTATAAAAAACACAAGTTTCTCCAGCGCTTAATTTGATTTTTTGATTTTCAAAAATCAACTCCACTAATCCAGTTTCCACTTGCACTTCAACACTATCTGGTACTATCGCATTTACATTAAAACTTGTTCCTAGCACTTTTATATCGATGCCGTTTACTTTGATAATAAACGGTCTAGCAGTGTCTCTTTCAATCTTAAAAAACGCCTCGCCATTTAGTGTTACTTCGCGGTAATCGTTGCTAAATTCTTTGTTATAACTCAGTATTGATAAAGCATTTAAATCCACTTCTGACCCGTCCTTTAGTTGAACAACTTGTTTTACGTCGGTGCTTTGTACTTCAACAAGCTCATGTGGAGTAACGAATTGCTTGAACGCAACAAATAAAACCGTCAGAACGACAGCTAAAATCGCAGCGATTCTAAAAATTTGTTGCGTGGAACGCATTTTCTTTACGTTGCCTTTAATGGATTTAGAAACAGAGTCCCATGCCTTTGATTCATCAAACTCACGTATTCCGTGAACGTCGAAATGTCCTTCCTGTGATTCTATCCACAACATTTTGGCGGAGGCATATTCTTTGGCATTCTCATCCGAAGCACTCTTCCATATTTGGATAGCCCCTAATTCATCACTCGAGCATTCACCGGCAAAAAGCCGTGCTAAAAGTGGGTATGATATGTCATCAAATTCTTGACGTTTCATTCTTCTCCTACTATACTAACAACCTTATAATCATTTACCCCTATTTGTTTATCATATAAGTCCAAATCAAAATCGCCAACGGAAGATAGCTGCCAAGTTCTTGCCGTAGGATCTTAAGTGCCTTACCCATGTGTATTTCGACTGTCTTTATGGAAATATTAAGCTCCTCCGCAATCTCTCTGTATTTCTTTTGTTCGATACGACTAAGTTCAAATACCTGTCTGCACTTCTCCGGAAGCAGGTTCATCGCCAAGTCGATTATT
This sequence comes from bacterium, assembly GCA_047639155.1. Lineage (GTDB taxonomy): Bacteria > Bacteroidota > Bacteroidia > NS11-12g > UBA9320 > UBA987. The sequence goes on along the minus strand of JBLING010000117.1, from coordinate 4,415 downwards.
GATTTAAGTTCTTTGACTTCCAAAACCTCTGAAGGTGGAGAAATGGATGCACCAGTATTTGAAGCGTACTGTTCGTATTTGTCGACTACTTTTTGATGTTTGAAGTGGTTAAACGCCGCATTCCGAACGCCTGTATACAGATATGCTTTTAGATTGGTTTGAAGGCCAATAGAGTCCAACTTCTCCCACAAACTGCAAAAAAGACTTTGCACTAACTCTTCCGCTATATCAGCGTCTTCCACGTATTTGGTCGCAAAACCGCATAGCTCACCATAGTACTGTTTAAAGACCAATTCAAAGGTCTTGATGTCCTTTGCTTTAAGCATTTGTATGGTTGTGGAGTTGGTTTCCATGAAAACTTTGGCAAGATAATCAAGGTTTTAGAAGTGTGCATTTCTTACCTATGAAAATTGACAAGCACGCACAAAAATCGAATAAACTTATGCGGAATATCCTTCGTCCCAACCGTTTGTCATTTGACCTTAAAACCTCTGTCACACCATCGACATTTTAAAAAATATGTTGTCAGAATTATTGCAGTGCTGACAGGGGTTGGTTGCGTTTCTATCACATTTTAATCAATGGTTTGCCATTTTTTTGGCAACCCTTTTGCCCTACCTTGTGTCTATAACTAAAAGACCATATGAAAAACCCAAACACTAAAACCATTGCATTTCTCTTCTCACTTTTACTCTTCACCTTCAACAGCTGTACACTTGACGACAAGGTAATTACTCCAGACTATGAAGTAGAAGTTGGACAAGCACAGAAACACGATATTTCAGGAGTAGTTGTAGACGAAAATGATAAACCTGTAGCAGATGCCCATATTGACATAATGGGAACAACAACTAAAACAGACGGAAATGGGTTCTTTTATGTGGATGAGGCAAATGTGTTTGAAAAACACGCATATGTTCGGGTTACAAAACCGGGTTACTTTTTGGGAAGTAGAAGCTTCTATCCTACTTCTGGAACCAATTTAGTTGACATAAAATTATTAAAAAAGACCAAAGTTGGTAGCTTTTCCGCAACTGATGGCGGCTCCGTTAACTTCGAGTCCGTATCTATAGACATGGGCGCAGGATTTGTTACTGAATCGGGAACAGCATACAACGGTAACGTAAATGTGAGTGGAACATACATTGATCCAACTGCAGACGATATTAATGAGATAATGCCGGGCAGTATGCGTGCTATTAGTCCTGATGGAGAATCGCTGTTGGCATCTTTTGGTATGATGGCCGTAGAACTGACAGATGACGCCGGTAACCCTCTTCAACTTGGTGCAGGAAATACAGCTGAAATCACTTCGCCAATACCTGCGGGTTTAGCATCCACAGCACCGAGTACTCTCCCTTTATGGTACTTTAATGAAGACAAAGGATATTGGATAGAAGAAGGTGAAGCCAAAAAAATAGGCAACAAATACGTAGGCACAGTAAACCACTTTTCGTTTTGGAATTGTGATATCCGAATTGATGCAAGAGAAGCCAATGGAATTATTCTTCACGAGAATGGAAAACCAGTAGCTGGCGTACGTATAACAATGAAAACGGATGAAGCCGGAACTCGTGGAGGAAACACCTGCTCTGAGGGTAAGTTTAAAGGTTTAATGCCCATCAATGTGAATATTACGTTTTCAATTACCGGTGGTCCAGACAAACTATCCTTGTATAAATTTGACAGAACGATACCGTCGACTGGCATTATTGAGCCTATAGTAATCCCAGATACCTATTTCCCAAAACCAATATCGGTAACGGGAACAGTGGTTGATTGTGATAACCAACCAACTGACGATGTACGCCTAATTTTAAACGGACGACACGTGGTTGAGACTTCTGAAGGTGTATTTAACATAACCCTCCCGTCGAACAGTACACATGCAGTTGAATTACGCCATAAAAAAGAATTTAAATGGCAAGTGCTTGATATTTTAAATGTTGGTAGTAACACGAAAGACATGGGGGACTTACAATACTGCCCATCTACAACTCCAGTTGTAACGCTACCACTTACCGAAGAGGTTAGTTTTTTGAAAGCTACTTACTACATAGACGGCGAAAAGTTTGAAATTACTAATGGGATTATGGTAGGTGAACAAGACGGGAAAATGGCCCTACTTATGGGCGATTTCAAAGATAAGAAAGGCACCTTTATTCAAATCAATATGCTGTCAGACTTCAATTTTGTTGGGCAAAAGAACTTTTACACTTTCAATCATGCAAGTAGATTGAAGTGGGGTATTGATGTTTCAACATCGCTACAAAAGAATCAGCCCTTGGTACCAGATAATATCCGCATGGATGTACTGAAATGGGATTTGACGCCAGGAGGTGAAAACACGCTTATATTTTTCGGAACTTTCAACAAGTATGATCAGGTTACCAAAGACTTTGTTTCTGGGACTATCTCAGACGGGGTTATCGATTTTACGATGAAATAATCAAAACAGGAACCAACCATCAAAAAAAATCGCACTCAATCAAAGGCTGCGATTTTTTTTTCGTCTCTGCCTATTCGTCATACAAAAAGTTTGGCTTGATAATAGCCTACTCAGTAATATGAGTAACAAAAAAGTCTCTTTCCTTTGGGCTGCCAAGGAATTTATATGGCCGCGAAAAGCAATTATATTTCTTGGTCTTGGGTTAATCATCATTAAAAGTCTTGCAGGCCTCGTACTCCCTTATGCGAGTAAAACCTTGCTAGACGATGTTATACCTTCCAAAAACGTGGAGGCGCATACTACGCTCTTGCTTTACGTTGGAATAGCCATTTTTGTACAAGCCATAATCTCTTTCGCCTTAACAAGGATTTTAAGTGTTGAAGCACAACACCTCATTTCTGTTTTGCGGGCAAAGGTTCAGAGAAAACTACTGACTTTACCGATTAGCTTCTTTGACAATAACAAGTCGGGGGCCCTAGTATCGCGTGTGATGAGTGATGTTGAAGGAGTCCGTAATTTGGTCGGGACAGGTTTTGTCCAGCTGATTGGAGGTAGTATCACAGCTGTGATTTCATTGATAATCTTAATTAATATCAATGCCATGATGACATTGTTCGTATTGGTACCTGTTGCTACGTTCGCCATTGTTGCGTTAAAGGCATTTAAATACATACGCCCAATTTTCCGAGATCGTGGCAAAATTAAAGCTGAGGTAACTGGCAGATTAACAGAAACACTCAACGGTGTTCGCGTAATAAAAGGCTTCAATGCCGAAGAACAAGAGAACAAAACATTTGAAGATGGTGTAGAACGATTGTTCTTAAACGTTAAGAAAAGTTTGACTGCAACTGCAATCATTACGAGCTCTTCTACCTTCCTTTTAGGTCTTGCTTCTGCAGGAATAATGGGAATAGGTGGATACTTCATTATGAATCAAACTATGACAACCGGTGAATTTGTATCCTTCACCTTGTTTCTTGGTTTCATGATTGCGCCTATTGTTCAAATGAGTAATATCGGTTCTCAGCTAACAGAAGCTTTAGCGGGACTTGATAGAACACAGGAACTCATGGAGATGAATGAAGAGGATAATAGTGAAGAAAGAACCATAGTGTTGGATAAGATAACAGGAGACATCACGTTTAATGACGTGTCATTTAGTTATGAGGAAAGCAAAGAAGTCTTGCACTCTATTTCTTTTGAAGCAAAGGCTGGTAGTGTTACCGCACTAGTTGGCTCTTCTGGTTCTGGCAAGTCAACTATTGCAAGTCTGGCCGCTACGTTCTTAAACCCGACGGATGGAGTTGTTTTGTTAGATGGTATTGATTTGGCCAAAGTGAATTTGAGCAGCTACCGACAAAATCTAGGTGTCGTTCTTCAAGATGATTTTCTATATGAAGGTACCATTCGGGAAAATATACTATTTCCTCGGCCAGATGCTTCAGAAAAAGAGCTTCATGCCGCAGTTGAAGGCGCTTATGTAAACGAATTTACAGACCGATTTGAAAACGGTTTGGACACCGTGATTGGTGAACGTGGTGTAAAATTATCAGGAGGCCAACGCCAACGGATATCTATCGCAAGGGCGTTACTTGCTGACCCAAGAATTATTATTCTTGATGAAGCAACATCCAACTTAGACACGGAAAGTGAGTCGTTTATTCAACAAAGTTTGAATACACTTATGAAGAATCGAACCACTTTCGTAATTGCCCATAGATTAAGCACAATACAACAAGCAGATCAAATATTAGTGATTGAAGAAGGAAACATTGTTGAAACTGGGAGTCACACAGAATTGCTTGAAAAGAAAGGTCGATACTACCAATTGTACACATATCAAAGTCGTATATAATCTGGTAATAAGACGAATCACAGTTCATCAACTGCGGTTCGTCATAAAGATTAGAAAAATCAACATTAATTTTGGCATGGATGTACTATTCAATAGTATGTTACTATACAC
>JBLING010000116.1:0-7800 GCA_047639155.1 bacterium | reverse complement strand
TCGCTATTCTTTCTTACTTTTGAGCAGTAAATTCCAACTATGTTCAAGCTCAAGAATTACATCAATGGAGAATTGGTTGAACCAGTATCTCAGCAATATATAGACAACTACGAACCAGCAACGGGTAAGGTATATTCTCATATTCCTAGATCTGATAAGGCAGACGTAAACGAGGCAGTGGAAGCTGCCAAAAATGCATACCCAGCATGGAGTTCCATGCGGATTGAGGAACGCAGCAACATCATCTTGCGTTTGTCGGAACTGATTGCAGAAAACATGGATAGCCTTGCAGCGGCTGAGAGCAAAGACAATGGTAAGCCGTTATGGTTGGCGAAAGCGGTTGACATACCTCGAGCCCGAGACAATTTTGCGTTTTTTGGGACGGCTATAAAACATTTTTCAAGTGAAAGTCATCGCACCTCAGACGGGATTATTAATTTTACGACCCGCACTCCAATAGGTGTTGCTGGCTGTGTATCTCCTTGGAACTTGCCGTTATACCTATTTAGTTGGAAGGTAGCTCCAGCACTCGCTGCAGGAAATACGGTAGTTGCTAAACCAAGTGAGGTGACGCCAATGACTGCCTATTTGTTGTCGGAATTGTGCATTGAAGCAGGTTTTCCGAAAGGCGTATTTAATATCGTTCATGGACTAGGTGGAGAGGCAGGAAATGCCATAGTTGAGCATCCAGACGTACCAATTATATCTTTTACAGGTGGAACATCCACAGGTGCACACATCGCAAGGACAGCCGCGCCAATGTTCAAAAAGTTGAGTCTAGAATTGGGTGGTAAAAACCCCAACATCATTTTTGATGACTGCGACTTCGACAAGATGCTGAAAACGACATTGAACTCGTCGTTTTCAAATCAGGGACAAATCTGTCTTTGTGGGTCACGTATATACGTTCAGCGAGGTATTTATGAGAAGTTTAGAGACGCCTTTGTAGATAAAGTATCCAAGTTTAAAGTCGGCAATCCTGCGGAGGACGATAGTCGAATGGGTGCAATCGTGTCTGAGCAGCATTTCGAAAAAGTGAAAAGTTATATCGCTCTAGCAAAAGAAGAAGGGGGCACTATATTGACGGGTGGAGAAGAAGTGAAGCTAGACGGAGAATTTGCAGATGGTTGGTACCTAAGACCAACGATTATTGAAGGACTGGATGAAAATTGCAGGACAAACCAGGAAGAGATTTTTGGGCCTGTTGTTACCATTCAGCCGTTTGATACAGAAGAGAATGCGCTAAGACTTGCCAATTCAACGGGTTATGGTCTTGCTACAACCATATGGACGCAAGACGTCTCAAAAGCACATCGTGTTGCCGACAAAATCAAAGCAGGTATTGTTTGGGTGAATTGCTGGTTAATCCGTGATTTAAGAACACCATTTGGAGGGATGAAAAATTCAGGCGTTGGTCGTGAAGGCGGATGGGAAGCGCTTAAGTTTTTTACGGAGGCGAAGAACATTTGTATTAAGTACTAACCTACTTAATGGCTGTCATATAAATGAAAGACCTAAACGAGTAAATATATTACGTTAATCCTGAAATCCTGGAAATGGTAAAAACGCAATTCGAATTTATCGATAAGGGAGACTTCTATAAGTTATACCAGAATATAAAGGACAAGTCGTATTGGAGGCTAAATTGCGACGGGGGTAGCCACAGAACACGTTTTTTAGTATCTCTGAAATCAATTGAGAATTGGGTGGAATACGATCCTCGAGAATTAGCCATTGAACTGTTGAAAAAGAATCGCGGAGTAACTGGACAAAAGTGTACTTGGAAAGATTGTTATAGAAATACTTTGTCGGATATGGCGATTTGCGCACATCATGCATACACTGAAATGGGGTTAATAGGGTAGGATAACGATCGCATTTCCAATTGTCAACTGTCAATTGTCATTCGTCAACCCTCAATTACCATTATTCATTCATAATTGTTAATTATTAATTGCCCTTACTTCTTAACTTCGCAAGATGGAACACAACATGGCGTATAATACGCAATCAGAACCAATGGCAATTTCAGAATACGGCCGTTCGGTTCAAGAATTGGTAGAGCATATATGCACTATTCCGGATAGAATATTACGCAACGAATTAGCAGAAACAATGATTCAAGTTATGATTAACCTCAACCCTGCGGTTAAAGAACTTGAAGATTACGAACATAAACTTTGGGATCATTTATTCATTATATCGGATTTTGAATTGGACGTTGACGGTCCATTTGAAAAACCAAGCAGAGAGTCAGTAGAGCAGAAGCCTGAACGAATTCCGTATAAAGAAGAATTAATTAAGTTTAGATTTTACGGCAGAAACCTTCAAACAATGGTGGAGCAAGCGGCTGAAATGGAAGATCCCGAAATAAAAGAAGCGTTCATTAATTATATCGCTTCATTTATGGTGAATTCTTCCCGCAACTGGAATGACGAAAACTTAGATAAAGCAACGGTAATTGAGCATTTACATACCCTCTCAAAAGGAACACTTAATTTGACTGAAGACGACCTTCAGATTCATATTGAAGCCAATAGAACCCGTTCTAAAAACTTTAAGACCCACAGCAAACAACGTGGAAACAAGAAGTTCGGAAACCAGAATAGCAATCAAAACAGAAATAGAAATCAAAAGCGTAAGTATTAATGGGTACTTTTAAGATTACCGGGGGACATAAATTAAAAGGAGATATAATACCACAGGGCGCTAAAAATGAGGCACTTCAAGTGCTTTCTGCGGTGTTACTTACTCCAGAAGAAATTATCATTGAAAACATTCCAGCGATTCGCGATGTCAACAAATTAATTGACTTGTTGAAAGGCCTTGGCGTAAAGGTAAAGCAACTAAACGACCAAGATTACGCGTTCCAATCCGACGAAATTGATTTGGACTATCTCGATTCTACTGACTTCAGGAATAAAGCCAAAAGCATCCGAGGATCGGTAATGATCATAGGACCATTATTGGCACGATTCGGTAAAGGATATATACCAAGTCCTGGTGGTGATAAAATTGGAAGAAGACGACTGGATACACACTTCATCGGTTTTGAAAATCTTGGGGCTGAGTTCGAATTCTTACGTGAGGAAAACTTCTACCAAATTAAAGCAGAGAAACTTACGGGTGCTGATATGTTGTTGCATGAAGCATCAGTAACAGGAACTGCTAATATTGTAATGGCTGCAACCATGGCAGAAGGCACGACCACGATTTACAACGCTGCTTGTGAGCCGTATGTTCAACAACTTTGCAAGATGCTGAATTCAATGGGCGCCAACATCAATGGCGTGGGGTCAAATTTGCTGACAATTCAAGGCGTTAAATCACTTGGCGGATGCAAACATCGATTACTGCCAGACATGATTGAAGTGGGTAGTTTTATAGCATTGGCAACCATTACCAATTCGGATATTACCATTAAAGACGTAAACATAAAGGAGTTGGGAATCATCCCAGAAACATTCCAACGTTTGGGTGTCAACTTCGATATAATTGGCGATGATATACGTGTACACGACAATGAAACATACACCATTGAAAGCTTTATTGATGGTTCGATGATGAACATTGCAGACGCACCGTGGCCTGGACTAACACCAGATTTATTGAGTGTTATTTTGGTAATGTGTACGCAGGCAAATGGCAATGTACTGATTCATCAAAAAATGTTTGAAAGCAGGCTGTTTTTTGTAGATAGTTTGATTGACATGGGCGCACAAATCATATTATGTGATCCACATCGTGCAACGGTAATGGGTCTCAACCGTCGCATCAGTCTTAAGGGCATTCAAATGACATCTCCAGATATTCGAGCTGGAGTATCATTGTTAATTGCTGCAATGAGCGCAGATGGTGTAAGTACCATTCACAATATCGAACAAATCGATAGGGGATATCAAAACATTGAGGGCCGTTTAAACGCCATTGGAGCATCGATAGAACGTGTTGCGTAATGCGTGTAGCGAGTCTAATAATTGGGTATTTGTTGTTGAGCGGTTTTAGCGATTTAACAATCCCTCAAGACTTTGATTTTGAGTATTTCAAAACCCACTACCAGCTAATTGAGTTATCCTCCGTAGAATCGTTAAAAGGCAAAGTTGTCTTGGTTGAATTCTGGGCATCATGGTGTTTACCTTGTCGTGTAAAAAACGGGGAATTAAACAAAACATATTCTGAATTCAAGGACAACGGTTTTGAAATCATTAGCGTGGCACTGGATACGGATTCTTCTACTTGGCGAAAAGCCATTATAAACGATAGAGTTTCATGGCCTATCCAAGTGATGGATACTGCAAAATGGAACAGTACATTCCTGGAAAAATCCAATATATTTTATCTCCCTACGAATGTCTTGTTGGATTCAAATGGCAAGGTAATCGCTCGCGAATTATATGGTCAAGCGCTAGGAAATAAACTTAAATCTGTTCTTTAAACAGGGATTTATGAGCAGTATAAACGGCCATATCTGAAAATCGACCTTTGAAATAAATTCGGTTTGTGAAATGCGCTTCTTTTTTAAAACCAATACTTTCAAGCAGGAAAATTGCGCCTCTATTTTGTGGGGAAACTTTAGCATCAATACTTTGTAAGTTCATTCGCTGAAAACCGAAGGTAACCACGGCGTTCGCAGCTTCAATTGCAATGTTTTTGCCCCAGAAGTCAGGCGCAAGTTCACCCCCTAACTCTCCACGCAAATTTGGATAATCAATGCTGTTGAATCCGCATGAACCAATGATGGTACCGTTCTCACGCAACAATCCAGCCCATCCTATGCCTGTCTTATCTGTAAAAGCTTTGTTGGTTTTTTGAACCAAACCTGCAGCGTCTTTAGGAGATGACATAGGGTCCCTAGCAATAAATTTATTTAAGATTTTATTTGAACGCATTGTGAAAATCGCCTCGGCGTCACTAGCTGAAATTTGTCTTAAGGTTAACCGTTTGGTTCTTAAAACTGGATATGAATCAAAAACTGAATCATTGATTTTCATTGTTGAGGTAATAACGTTGTTGCCGTAAAAATAAATAACTGACAAGCAAACAACAAAGAAAACCCAATACCGGTGAATTGAGGTGTCAATATGGCACGGTTCAGTGGTTTGGCAAATGCATTGTCAGCTACAAAGGATTGGCAGCATTATTGATAACAAAACAGTGATTAATCATTTTCGAAATGGCTAAGAAAAAGAAAGAAGAAAAAATAAAGGAAGAAGCGGTTGTTGATCAGGCTGAAGATCAGTCTGGAGAAACACCAAAAGAGGGGGCTACTTGGGAGGAGAAAGCATCAGAGTTAAACGATAAGTATTTACGGTTGTATTCGGAGTTTGATAATTTCAGGCGTCGAACGCAAAAAGAACGTGCTGAGCTTATAAAGTCAGCGGGGAAGGACATCCTTTCTGACTTGTTGGCCGTTGTTGACGATTTTGATCGTACGCTTGATGCAATGGACAAAACCGAAGACGTAAAAGGATTTACCGAAGGGGTTAAGTTGGTTCAACAAAAATTTGTTGGCGTGTTGCAGAAACAAGGATTATCTCATTTTGAAACAAAGGGAGAAACCTTTGACCCTGAACTGCATGAGGCTATTACTAAAATACCTGCACCAAGTGACGACTTGAAAGGAAAAGTCGTTGACGTGATTGAAAAAGGGTACACGCTAAACGAAAAAGTACTACGCTATGCTAAAGTAGTGGTAGGAGAATAGGAACATGGCGAAAAGAGACTTTTACGAAATATTGGGCGTGTCTAAGTCTGCAACCGATGCAGAACTGAAGAAAGCATACCGCAAGCTTGCGATTCAATTTCACCCTGATAAGAATCCAGACAACAAAGAAGCTGAGGAGAAATTTAAAGAGGCGGCCGAAGCGTACGAAATTTTAAGTAACGCAGACAAAAGAGCACGCTATGATCGCTTTGGACACCAAGGTGTTGGAGGTGCTTCAGGTGGTGGAGGTGGATTTAGTGGCGGCGGAATGTCTATGGACGATATTTTTAGCCAATTTGGAGATATTTTCGGAGGTAACGGTGGTGGAGGAGGCGGAAGCCCTTTTGAAAGTTTCTTTGGTGGTGGAAGAAGTAGAAGTCGACAAGCGATTGGTGGTAACATCCGTATTAAGCTAAAATTGAGCTTAGAGGAAATTACCAACGGCGTTGAAAAGAAAATAAAACATACGAAGAAGGTTGTTGCACCTGGGGTCAAGTTCGATACCTGTAAAACGTGTAATGGAAGAGGACAGGTTACACAAGTAACCAATACCTTTTTGGGGCAGATGCAAAGTACAGCATCTTGTCCAGCCTGTGGAGGAAGTGGTAAAACCATCGGGACTCGACCAGCTGGGGCCGACAACCAAGGCCTGATTGCAGAAGAAGTAACAACTACGTTAAATATTCCAGCAGGTGTTGAAGACGGCATGCAGTTGTCCGTTAATGGCAGAGGGAATGAAATTCCTGGCGGTATACCAGGTGACTTAATTGTACTGGTTGAAGAGAAAGACCATGACGATTTGAAGCGTGAGGGGAATAATATCATTTACAACCTATACGTAAGCTTTCCAACAGCCGCCTTGGGTGGGGATGTAGAAGTACCAACCGTTTCTGGAAAAGTGAGAATCAAGATAGAGCCTGGAACGCAAGCAGGTAAAATATTACGACTTCGAGGTAAAGGTGTGCCTGATATTAATGGTCGTGGTAAGGGAGATCAATTGATTCAAATCAATGTTTGGACGCCCGCCAAACTCAGTTCTGAAGAAAAAAACACTTTAAAGAAGTTGCAGGAGTCTGAAAACTTTAAACCAGATCCTTCGAAATCTGAGAAAGGTTTCTTCGACCGCATGCGCGAGTATTTTAATTAAACAATGCCATGGGGTTTGTAAAGAAACATTGGTCAAACATACTCTTTGCGATAATATTGGTGTTACTACTGATTCCCCAGACTGGTAAACCAATTAATATTTTTGTCCATCGATTGATCGCTTCAAGTCCAACGGTCAAAGCACCCGAAAAACGTATTGTACTAGATTCTTACGACTGGGTGCTAGAAGATGAGAGTGGTACTTCTGTTGATTTCAATAGCTTTAAAGGAAAGAAAATCATGGTCAATTTCTGGGCAACATGGTGCGCACCTTGCGTAGCTGAGATGCCGAGCATGCAAGCGTTGTACGATGACTACAAAAACGATGTCGTATTTCTATTTGTAACACACGACGACAAAGAAACCGTTGCTAAATTTATGAAATCGCGTGATTTAAATTTACCAGTATATCGTGCAAAAACGTTACGGCCTGAGGCCTTTGAAGGAAACAGCATACCAGCAACATATTTCATCAATGAAAAACAAGAGATTGTAATCAACAAGGTTGGGTCTGCAGATTGGAATTCGGAGAAGGTTAGGGAGTTGATTTTGGAGTGATTGCTTTTTAATTGGAGACAAAAAATGTGCGTAACTGAAATCCAACCTGGTTAATGACTGTTTGTCTCTCCTCCTTGATCAACGGCCGTCACAAAATATATCTAAATTTCACCTTTAACGTTTACATCTGTTTTCCCGCGGCTTTAAAATACAAAGTTTGAATCAGTCTTTAGCATCTAGTAAGTGACGTGGTTGATATTCACTTTTTCAACTTCACCTTATGATTTCATTCTGTTTTGCTGTGTTCACAGTATCGCCCCAAATGTCATATTGGAATTTTTTTACTCCAACTATCACCGCCACAGAAAGCATGCATTATTAATCAAACCAGTAATTGTAGGCCGTAAATGTATTGTGATCGTTAATCCAGTTATCTTGCAGAACTAAGGCAA
>JBLING010000115.1:0-7801 GCA_047639155.1 bacterium | reverse complement strand
TTGGCTTCAATGCATGTTCTTGCGACGTTGTTAAAAGGGTCTTGTTCAGTCAAGCTCCAACCACTGGTTTGACAGTGTGTTCGAAGAGCCAATGATTTAGGATTCTGCGGATCAAACTGCTTAATGAGTTTCGCCCAGATAATTCGTCCAGCACGTAACTTGGCAATTTCCATAAAATAATGCATCCCAATACCCCAAAAGAAGCTAAGTCTGGGAGCAAATTCGTCGATATCTAACCCTGCAGCTATACCAGTTCGAACATACTCCAAACCATCAGCCATTGTATATGCTAGCTCAATAGCAGAGTTTGCACCCGCCTCCTGCATGTGGTAGCCACTTATACTAATTGAGTTGAATTTAGGCATATGTGCGGCGGTATACTTGAATATGTCGCCAACAATGCGCATGGATGGCGTGGGTGGGTAGATATAGGTGTTACGCACCATAAACTCTTTCAAAATATCGTTCTGGATTGTACCTGCAAGCGCATTCAACGAAACGCCTTGCTCTTGGGCAGCTACAATGTAGAACGCCATGATTGGTAGTACCGCACCATTCATGGTCATTGAAACGGACATTTTATCCAAAGGAATTCCATCAAATAAAATTTTCATATCCTCAACGGAGTCAATCGCGACACCAGCCATACCAACATCACCAGTAACGCGTGGGTGGTCGGAATCATAACCTCTATGCGTTGCAAGATCAAATGCAACAGAAAGCCCTTTTTGACCTCCAGCTAAGTTCTTCCTATAAAAAGTGTTTGACTCTTCTGCAGTGCTAAAACCGGCGTACTGACGTATCGTCCACGGTCTGACAGCATACATTGATGCATAAGGCCCGCGTAAATATGGTGCTATTCCTGAGACGAAATTGGCACTTTTAGGCACATCCTGTTTTTGATATCGGTCTTTAATTTTGATTCCTTCTTGCGTGAGGGATTCAAATGAACTTTTTAAACCCGTTTGCGGTTTAACGACTACGTTTTTCAACAATTTGTCGCACAAGTACGCCACTAGATATGATCCATGTCCAGCGTCTTTAACAAAATCCAGGTGGCTCTCATACTTTAATAAATGAGAGATGTTACGTGACCAACGAACTGCTGACTGGCTTGATTTCCCTAAGTATGACTTAATATAAACCACATCTGCGCCGCCGACAATACCAGACATTGCTTTGGTGGTCAATCTCAATAAATTTGTGTAATCTTCTTCACTTGAATAGCCACGATCACATACAGCGGTTATATATGGACAATCACCATCAAAAACAGTTTCCATGGCAATTCTCAAGCTTCTTAGTCTTGCAACTTCATAGAAAAAATTTGAACCTAAAGAAATTTCAACGTTTATGAGTTCATCAGGTTTTTTTACTTTACGCAACAACAGCTGTTCCTTTAAATCAACAACCTTTTCAACGAAGTATCGAATTTCACCTTCCCCAATAACATTAACCATAGGATTAATTACAGAAAATACTGGAGATTGATGTTCCAATAAATTTGCATCAATACTTGAAAGAGCAGATGGTTTTAAGTTTAAGAATGCGTTCGATTGGGCCTTTTCTGGTTCTTGGCCACTGGTGTTGTACCATATTAACTCTGGTGAACCTGGGGCATCCCAAGCAACTCCGTCTACTTCCAAATAAAGTAGTTCATTGGAATCTACATTACTGTCTAATACAAGCTTCCATTGACGTGGAATAGAATTGGGAGATAGAATTTCATTTGGCAAATCTTTTTCGTTAAAAAAAGGTTGAACGTCTATACCGTACCAATTGTGATTTAGGTCTTCCAAGGGTTTCCCCTTTAATTCCCTTTTTGCTTGTTCAAGCCATTGTTCTTTGGACGGATATTGAAATTCTTGAAAATTTAATCCCTGTTCATTCATTGCGGCAAAGGTAAAAAATGGTTCGCACTAAATGTATTAGTCATTTTGGGTTGTTCTACCCTCCTAAAAATTGTATTAATGTATTTTTGTCGAAAATTAAGTTTATGCCCTATCAATTTATTAGAACGGACTTAGCCAACAATATCTATACGATTACGCTTAACCGTGAAGACAAGATGAATGCGCTCAACGCTACACTTTTGCAAGAAATTAAAAGTGCTGTTGAAGACGCGCAAAAGCAACCTGAAGTTTATGGTATCGTTATAACTGGTTCCGGCAAAAAAGCTTTCGCAGCTGGTGCAGACATCGCCGAGTTCAAAGATTTTACAAAAGAACAAGGCAAGCAACTTAGTGCAGATGGTCACGCTGTTATGAACACAATTGAGAACAGTCTAATACCTGTATTGGCTGCTGTAAATGGTTTTGCGCTAGGAGGAGGATGCGAACTTGCAATGGCGTGTCATATGCGCATCGCAAGTCCAAATGCGAAATTTGGCCAACCTGAAGTAAATTTAGGCCTAATTCCGGGTTACGGTGGTACACAACGGTTGATTCAACTTATAGGTAAAGGCAAGGCAATTGAAATGCTGACGACGGCAGATATGATTGGTGCCGAAGAAGCGTTGCATTTGGGTTTAGTAAATCATGTGGTGGATCAAGCTGAGCTTATGGAGATGTGTTATGCCATAATTAACAAGATTGCAATAAAATCGCCCCAAGGAATCGCAAAAACTATGGAATGTGTAAAAGCATATTTTGATACTTCTGTAGACGGAATGGCTCTGGAAATTGAACACTTTGGCTCTTGTTTTCAAACCACAGAATTCGAGGAAGGTACATCCTCTTTCTTTGAAAAACGTCGTGCAAATTACAGATCGTAACTGCAATTGCAATTTTGGCACGTCATTTGTTTAATAACCTACGAACGATTAATTTTGACTTTAAATATTTAAACACGACAACTTAAAACATTATGAAACGAACATTTGTCACATTGTTAATGGCTATTGGATTTATAGCTTTCACGCAAGCACAAGATACAAAAACTGTGGAAGCAGCAGAAGGTAACGGTGCCAAAATCAAATTTGAAAAGGTTGAGCACAACTTTGGCAAGATTACAGAAGGAACGCAGGCAACTGTTACGTTTTCTTTTACAAATACAGGTACGGAACCATTGGTTCTAAACTCTGTACGTGCATCTTGTGGATGTACAACTCCAAAATGGACTAGAGAGCCAGTTGCTCCCGGTGCAACAGGCCAAATCACTGCGATTTATAACTCTAAAGGTCGACCTGGAAATTTCACTAAGACTATTACCGTTAAGTATAACGGTGTAGAAGGAACTGAATTCTTAACGATTAGGGGAACAGTGGAAAGCGCTCCAACGGAAGCAGCGCCTCCAGTGCAAGCTAACCCGCAATAGGTTATCACCAAGACTAGCAAAAGCCCAAACAAAATTGTTTGGGCTTTTTTTCTGGCATACTTTTAGCACCTAATTGAGAAAATGATTGATATGAAATATACATTGTACTTAACCCTTTTGGCTTTCTTTTTAATTAATCCTGCTATTGGATATGGACAAGATGAAACTGATCCAGAAGAGAAACCAGTAATAACACTTACCCCAGTTGGGAATCCAAAACTAATAATGAGTGAAACTGAACATGATTTTGGCAGTATTGAGCCAAGTGTTAAAGTTACTCATGTGTTCACATTTGTGAACGAAGGTTCTGCTCCATTGGTCATAAGTAAGATTAACACGCCCTGTGGCTGTACAGCTCCTTCTTGGTCAAAAGAACCAATTGAACCAGGCAAAACCGGAGAAATAATTGTGACATTTAACTCAGCGGGTAAGGTTGGCAATCAGATTAAAACGTTGTCGATAATTTACAATAGTGAAATGAGTCCAACAATGTTCACAATTAAAGCCAATGTTAAGCCTCCGTCAAACAATTGATTTGGCCAAAGATGATGCAACATTGGCTATTTTCATCGCTCATTGTAGCGCTATCATTGTAAAGTGTCGCACAGACAAATTCTGATAATATACCGCATTACAACATTAAAATATCGAACAAAGATTCTGTAAAAGAAGCGAAAATTCAGTTTGAGCAAGAGAATCCTTTGACATCGGAACTATTTCAAATGATACTGTGATTGAACGTATACATAACGTTTCAAAACGTAGGGAACGATACTTTAATCATCCTACCAACAAAAGCGGATTGTAGTTGTACTTTTCCAGGCTTTAGCGTCGGAGCATTTGCACTGGGGGAAACCGGAAAAATTAAAGTGTCGTTCGATGGAAGCGATCATATTGGTCGATTTATACAGTATGTTACAGTTTTGCATAACTCAGGCAAGGGCCACAGCATTTTAACGCTTAAAGGCTTTGTTGAGAGAAAACTATGAGTTCAGCCATTTTCCAGAAGGCAAACCGGTTAATCCACCAGTGTGAATGCACAATACACGGTCTTCCGACTTAAAGGCTTTCTTATTTATTAGATCATACACACCACGCATCATTTTGCCTGTATAAATTGGATCAAGGAGTATACCTGTCTGCTGAGTAAATTGTTTATTAAAGTTCACCTGTGGCGCATCATATTTACCAAACCCGCCAAAACTATAATCGGTATGCAGTTTCCAGTTGTCAAAACTAGTTTGGTCTCTAATCTGGGCTAATAGATACGCTCCGTTGCCAACTGCCGCAATGCCGTGAATGAAGCTGTTACCTTTTGATCCATCTATAATACCACTAAACGTTGCTGCAGTACCAACAGGAACCACAATATGATCATAATTGGTGTAGTCTGGTACTATCTCCATACAGCCTTGTCTTCCAAAAACATTGTCTCCACCTTCTGGAATTACAAAAAACCCATCGCTTTTAAGCATAGAGGTTAGCACTTTTGGACGTTTGTATGTGCTCCTTTCTACGAATTGCAGCTCCATTCCGTATTCACTGCACAACCGCAAAACGTGGTTTGAGTTCGTGTTTAGTTCCTC
This sequence comes from bacterium, assembly GCA_047639155.1. Classification (GTDB taxonomy): domain Bacteria; phylum Bacteroidota; class Bacteroidia; order NS11-12g; family UBA9320; genus UBA987. The sequence continues at coordinate 2,900 of JBLING010000115.1, read as the reverse complement.
ACCTCGAACTATTCCAACACAAGGCACCCCTTTCATTGCACAAGCCGCAGCTGTTGCAATCAGATGGTTAGAATATGCGCCTCCAAATGTTGCAATTTTAGATAATGGGGTTTTTTCAAAGGAGGCAAAATTATACTTAAGCTTATACCATTTGTTTCCAGAAATGAATTGGTGAATAAGGTCATCTCGTTTCATGAAAATTTGAACCTCTGATTCCAAGATGAATGGAGTTTCAATAGCAACTATTGGCGTTTTTATATCAAACATTATTCAAAGAAAACTGCAATATCTTCAAGTGACTTTCGCTTGAGATCAGGCACCGTAGCATTTTCGGAGGCATACCCGACAGGAAGCAATAGGAATGGTTTTTCATTTACAGGCCGATTTAGGATGTTGGTTAAAAAATTCATCGGACTCGGTGTATGTGTTAATGTAACTAATCCAGCCTCATGGATTGCAGTGATTAGCATTCCGCATGCAATACCAACTGACTCTTGAACATAATAATTTTTCTTTTTCTTCCCATCCTCCAGGTCGTATGTCTTTCGAAACATAACGATTAGCCAAGGTGCAACTTCCAAGAAGGGTTTTCTCCAATCCGTTCCAAACTGTTTTAAGTCCTCCATCCATTCTTGTGACATACGACCGTGGTAGTTTTCATATTCTTCCTCCTCAGCAGCCTCTCGTATTTTTGCTTTAATATCTGGATTACTGATTGCACAGAAAGTCCAAGGTTGCTTATGTGCTCCTGAAGGAGCAGTTCCAGCAGCTAGAATCAAGTTATTTATCACTGATTTCGGAACCGGTTGGTCAGAAAAAACCCGAACCGACCTTCTTTTATTCAAACGGTCATAAAAAGCAATAGACCGCACTACTAATTCCTTTTCACTGGGGTTTTCTCGTTCAAACGCTATAAAGGTGTCTTCCATATTTCAATTTACCCAGACCCTGTCTTTACCTACAAATTTTGGTGCTTGAATCGATAATACCAGCAAAGGCTTCCTACTTTTTGTAACCACTGAATGAACTGTACCTTTTGGCAAAATGATTACGTCTCCCTTTTTAATGATTCGTGTTTCACCGTCAACAGTCATTTCAGCTTTACCCTCTAATACCGTAACTACTTCTGAATGATTAACATGTTTGTGTGGCTTCACTTGTTTCTTAATCCAAATTGCAAAAGTGCTACTTAGACTGTCGGAATAAAGTGACTTCACATAAACATTTTCATAGTTTGTGGAATCCGGTTTAAGTGTCTTACCTGTTATGGTTTGCGCCGTAACGCTTATGGTAAGTAATAGAAATGGTATCGATAATAATGATCTAAGTTTCACTTAAAAATTAAATTTATACCAGAAGTTGGGTAGCCTACCCAATTGATATTCTTTAGCAAAGATTTTAGACCCTGGATTTTCAGGATCGTCTATGTAACTTTCTTTTAGAACATTTTGAGTATCAAGAATATTTGCAATGTCAATTGAGATTTCATGCGTTGTTTTTTTGGTGTTCATCCTTAACCCTATTTTAAAGTCAAGTCTGCTGTAATCCTCAAATTGGTAAATATTGCGTCTTGAACCATCCAATATAACACTAGCACCGTCTAACTTAGTTGCCGCCGTGTCTATCGGAGAAAATCGCTTCCCGCCACCTACTGTATATTTCATACCCAAGATCAACGCATTTTTTTGTTTTTTACCCAACTTGTATTCATATCCACCTAGAAAGTTAAAAATATAATTTCCATTAAAATCAGTGTTGCGTTCTACACCATCGCTGCCTTTATATTTGGAGTCATAAAGGGAACCTGTAGCCATAAAGTAATAGTTCTTTGTAAAGAATTTCTCTACGGTAACTTCTATACCTTGATTGGTTCCAGTACCGCTATTTGTTAGAACACCTGGAAAGAATCTTTCGAAACCAGAGCCTTGATTCAACAAAGAAAATGAACTAGACGCCATTTCAACAGGTACGTTGTATAACTTTTGGTAGTATAACTCCCCACGTATTCTTAAGTTCTTTTTAACTACTTTTTCATATGAGAGCACCAAGTGATGGCTTTGTGTCGGCCCTATTTCGTCATTGTGTGACCCAGAAGTGTGGCTAAAAGAATCAACAAACAAAGTATTGTAGATATAAAGAGGTTGTATTTGGCTGTGCATTCCATAGCCAAATCCTAAGGTTTCATTTGATTTCATTCTCCATTTCAGTCCAACTCTTGGCTCTACTAGCGACGTATTACTTTGTGCAAAATGCATCGCGTGAAGTCCAGTGTTTAAAGTTAACATTGAATTTATTCTGTATTTCCAACTCGCATAAGCACGTACCATAAATGGTTTGTTTTGTGCATTTAATAATTGCGTCATTGGTTGAGTCAAATTCAACTCGTTTTGCACACTATCTAAGTAATTAATAAAGTAACAGTCTGCAATTAAGCCAACCTTCAGGTTACTCCTTGCACTATATTTTTTATTGAGGGATGTATGTATAGTCGTTTTGCCATGTAACATTTCAGAACGAGATACTGGAACAAGAGACACAGTCGTATAATTATTGGGATCCCTAAATATCTTATCGTGGTCTGACAAAACTTGTTGAACATTGTGTGCAACAACCACATTTAAAGATTTGTGATTTTTTAGCTGACGCTCCCATGTTGCCCCAAGAACACCCATGTTTGTTCTAAAGTATTGGTCTCGATCTTTCTGCCCATAAAGCTCCTCAGTTGGCGTTTCATCGTCACTAAATATAATGTCAATAGAGCTCAAACCACCCACACCAAATATCGCAAAGGATCCTTTTTTATTTGGAAAATTTAACTTGAAGTTTAAGTCTTGGTATTTGGGTACTGCATCAGTTCCCAAATCAATATTTAACGAACTAAAGATATCAAATGTAGCGTA
>JBLING010000114.1:0-7831 GCA_047639155.1 bacterium | reverse complement strand
CCTTCCTACTTTTCCCATTTTGTTTACTTTTTAAGATTTGATAAAGCCTTGAAAGACGTCTTTCAAGGTAATAAACTGTTACTTAACTTTATCTCTTAAGTGGTAAACATTAGGCTGACGTTTTACAGGTGTGGTATGGGTGGATGAAAGTCAAGGTATAGGCTTTTGCGCCCCTTACTTATTAACTTTTGTCTTAAACTTACTTTTGTCGCCATTTTCTTTTATGCTTTGGTGAAAAATGTGAACGGTTGAAACAACCTTTTTTTAGGTCAATAGATTTTCAATTATGGATTTCGGCAAATAGGCAAAACGCCCCTTTCTTATCTTCGGTATCTTTTCACGCTTAATTAATAATTGCAACCCAGTTTGTGAGATGTTGAAATTCTCTTGAACTTCCTTTAAGGTGTAACCATTTTCAATATCAAAGTCGCTAGATCCATTCCCGTTTTTTGGAAGATCCGTTTCTTTGTCGGGCAAAAATTCGGAAATTGAAATAAACTGATTTAGTGAAGACCGTTTGATTATTGTACGGCTGCCAACTTTAATTATATTGATTTGACCGCTTTCTATTAATCTATAAACCGAACGCCTACTAATTCCAATTAATTGGCATACCTCCTTAATGCTTAAAAATTCTTTTGCCTTCAAGGTTTCAGTTGGCTGTATTAGCTTCAACTTGGTTTCACTGTTTGACTTGTCAATTTTCTTACCTCTTACTCTAGCTTTGTAAGCCCTCTTACTGCAACCATCAGAACAATACTTAGTTACAGTTGTACGAGCAATAAACTCCTGTTCACAATGCTGACAAATACGTTTTATCCTAATATTACTACTCATTTTGTGCCCGCTAGTGCCCCAATGTGTCACACCGTGCCATAGTGTGCCATAGTGTGCCATAATTTCACCAAGAGTAAGCAAAAGACGTACCTCACTCACTCGAGGTACAACGAAGGTACAAATAGAATCGAAACAAATAGATAGTAAAAAGAACTAACTATAAGTTAATATTGCAATAATGATAGTATTTATGAGGGTTCTAGCGGTTTGTTATCAGTTTGATATTTGTTTGATTTGATGGGTTACTTTCCAATACAGAATCTACCAAACACAGAACTTAACACTTCGTCGTTAGTCACTTCACCCGTAATCAAACCTAGGTGATGTAGCGCGTTTCGAATGTCTAGCGCCACTAAGTCGCTTGGTATGTCGTTGGTTAGTCCTTCAAGTACTGCCTGTAAGGCTTCCGAACTCTTTGTTAACGCATCCGCATGACGGGCATTGTTTACAATAGTCTCGTTTCCAAATTCGTAGTTTTCGACAATAGTCTGCAAACGTTGAATCAATGGCTCAATGTCTTTGTTTTTAGCAGAGATAAAAACCACGCTGTCTGGTAAGTCCAACGTCTTTACGTCAATGGCATCGACCTTATTGGCGACCAATACCGTCGTTTCAACCTGAGGAAGATGGGCCAATTCTTGTTCAAGTTCGTCTTTTGACGTTTTTCCAGCATCAAACAAATAAACCAACAACTCTGCTTTGACCATTTCGGCTTTGGTCTTGCCAACTCCAATTTGCTCAATGTGATCCGTACTCTCCCTTAATCCTGCTGTATCAATCAACCGAAACTGGACGCCGTTCAACACAAACATTTCTTCAATCGTATCGCGTGTCGTTCCTTCCGTCTCAGAAACAATCGCCCGATCTTCATTCAATAAGGTATTCAGTAAGGTACTTTTTCCGGCATTTGGCTTACCGGCTATAACGGTGTTGATTCCATTCTTCATGGCATTCCCAGCCACAAAAGAGGTTCGCAATTTTTCAATCTGAGTCAGGATTTCCTCTACTAGTGCTCGAAGCTTCGGACGATTGGCAAACTCTACATCTTCTTCACCAAAGTCATTTTCCAATTCAATGAGAGCTGCGAAATCAATCAATTCTTGTCGCAGATGCTTAATGTCATCGCTAAAACCACCTCGAATCTGACTAATCGCCATTTGCAAACTCGCTTCACTGTTGGAATGAATCATATCAGCAACAGCTTCTGCTTGGGCTAAATCCAGTTTTTGATTTAAGAAGGCGCGCAACGTAAACTCACCCGGGTCAGCCATTCGTGCTCCGTTTTTAATAAGCGTTTCCATAACACGTTTTACAATAAATGGAGAACCGTGGCACGAAATTTCCAATGAATCTTCGCCGGTATACGAATGTGGGTTTAAAAACAAGCTAATCAGGACTTCATCGATGGTTGTGTCCCCGTCTTTAATGAAGCCGTAATGAATTGTATATCCCGACTTTCCCTTAAGTGATTTTGAAAAACACTTATCCGTTATCGTTACAGCATCATTCCCAGATATCCGAACAATAGAAATAGCCGATACGCCAGCTGGTGTTGCAGGTGCGACAATTGTATCTTGTAAGTTTAACATAGACTATGGCACAAAGGTACGATAGCCATTTTGATTTAGAAGTTGAGACTCATGCTGTATTTGCTGTAGAATTCTAGAATCTCATTTACGGCCTCATCAGCAGTGTCAACTAGCTTAAACAAGTACAAATCATCCGGACTCACGTTACCTTCTTGTTCCAACATTGTTGTTTTAATCCAATCAAGTAGGCCTTTCCAATAATCTGCCCCAACCAAAATAATCGGAAACTTTGCTGTTTTTTGAGTTTGAACAAGTGTTAGTGCCTCAAACAATTCGTCCAACGTGCCAAAACCACCTGGCAATACAATAAAGCCTTGGGCATATTTCATAAACATAACCTTCCGTACAAAAAAGAAATTGAAATTAATCAACTTATCTTGGTCAATATAAGGGTTGGATGTTTGCTCAAATGGAAGTTCAATATTCAATCCCACTGAAGCACCTTTTTCTTGATGAGCGCCCTTATTACCTGCTTCCATAATACCCGGGCCGCCACCAGTAATAACTCCTAATCCTACTGAAGCCAATTTCTGACCAATATCAGATGCCATCTCGTAATATTTCGTGCCTGGCTTGGTTCTAGCTGACCCAAAAACAGAAACACACGGGCCAATTTTCGCAAGGGTATCATACCCTTCAACAAACTCGGCCATTACTTTAAAAATATTCCAACTGTCCGAACTTTTGATTTCCGGCCACTGCTTAATCTTGAATGCTTTCTTTATTCTTTCGTTGTCCATAATTTATATTTCGTTGTCGAGCACCTCTGTATGATGCTTCTTTTCTCTCGCCAATGCAAGCAGGGCAAATGTAATGCTTCCGTTTATGAGGATGAGTTCGAATCCGGGCTTGTACCCTTCGATCATTTGGGGAGAATAAGTATAGTATAACCAAGTAATGATAATACTTATTATCGTAATCATCGGAATCGATCTGTCCTTGACTTTAATCTGTGTTAAAATGCCAAAGAAAAACAATCCCAGCAAAGGACCATAGGTAAAACCAGCCGCGGTAAACAATTGTTTGATTACCGCTTCATTATTTATCTCTTTAAACACCAATATCGTAATAAACAGTAAGCCTGCAAAACCTAAATGTACCCAACGCCTTGTTTTAATATCCGTAGGTCGTTTGGTCTCAAAACCCAAGAAATCCACACAGAAACTTGTCGTCAACGCCGTCAAGGCACTATCGGCGCTTGAATACGCTGCCGCAACCAATCCCAACACAAAAAACAACCCAATCATGGGCGATGCATGTTGCAATGCAATCGTTGGAAACAATTGATCTGAGGTTCCCACTGCATCTATTTGTGCAAACGCTTGATATTGATACAGCAATGCTCCTAAACTAAGGAAGACAATATTCACGATGATAAACATCACCATTTGAGCGTATATATTTTTCTTGGCGGATTTGATATTTTTAATACTTAAGTTTTTCTGCATCATGTCCTGATCTAATCCCGTCATGACCAATGCGATAAACGCACCACCAATGAATTGTTTCCAGAAAAAGTTATTGCTTTTCCAATCCCAGTGAAATATCTGTGTATTGGGATCGTCGATGAGAGCCTGCACAACTCCGCTAAAATCTAAGTTGAGCTGACTAGCGATATAACCAATCGTCAGCACAACAGCCAATACTAAAAATGTGGTTTGAAAAACGTCTGTGTATACCACCGTCTTTATTCCGCTTTTAGTCGTATAGGTAAAGATGAGCAAAATCGTAATTGCTACCGTGCCCCAATATGGAAAGTCGAAGCCTGTAAACAATGGTTTAAAAATCGCCATGTGTAAAACACCAGCAACCAAAAACAAACGGAAAGATGCGCCAATAACCCTAGATATGAGAAAATACGCGGCGCCCGTTTTATAACCATTGGAACCATACCGTTGTTCGAGATACGTATAAATTGAGGTAAGCTTAAGCCTGTAATAAAGTGGCAGCAATACCTGTGAGATGATAACATACCCAATCAGGTAACCAAAAACCGTTTGCATATACCCAAAATGAGTTGCGCTAACCCAACCTGGAATAGATATGAAAGTGACCCCAGAAAGCGAAGCGCCAATCATACCGAATGCGACTAAAAACCACGGAGACTTCCTGTCGCCTGTGTAAAATGACGACTTATCGGCGTTTTTGCTGGTCACCCATGAGATGAACATCAACACCAAAAAGTATCCTATTAAGACCAACAAATTGGTTACTGGACTCATTCAGATACACGAAGCTTTTGTCCGATGTTAATTTGGTTTCCTATCAATCTATTCCATTTGGTCAGTTGCTCAGCAGTTATGCCATATTTCTGAGTAATACGGTATACTGTTTCGCCTTTCTGCACAACGTGATATTTCGTATCTGGTATTACTGGATCGTCTTTTTTTTCTGCGGGACTTTCTCCAAGTGCTTTTTCGGCAGATTCTTGCGTTAAATAAATTTTACGCCCCAACGTTAGCTGCAACGCGTCAATCTTGTTCCAATTGAGTAAATCTTCCTCGAAGATGTGATACTTTTCTGCGATACGGTAAATATTGTCTCCTTTTGCCACAACGTGATATGCTGGCAACTCAATGTTTTCCTTTTGAATTGGTGGTGCCTTCTCAATAATCGTATGGGGATTTACAAATTCTAACTTCTCTTTTTTAACTTCGTCTGGTGACATGCTAGGAATGGAGTCTCTTTTTCCACGTTTACCACGCATGTACAATTGGGCTCCTTCCAATGGCTCCGCTCCCATTTCCAATCGATTTCGTCGGTAAAGGTGTTTTAACTTTATACCGTATTGTTGTGAAATCTGGTACATGTTTTCATTGGGTTTCACGGTGTGAAACTTCTCTGAACCACGGCGCCTTTTAGGCTTCAGGTAGACGATATCCCCCTCATCGATTTTGTCACCTTCTTTTAAATCGTTGTATTTATAAATCTGTTTGTTCGTCAACTCGTTTTCTTTCGCAATCGACTCAACTGTTTCATCTTTTTCTGCATAAACAACAGGCACCTCGTTTTGCAACACCAGTGGTTTCGACATCAGCGGTTCGGCCGACATAATGTCAAGCTTGTACAATTCATACCGCTCAACCAAGTTTATGATTATGGTGTGATAACTCGAATTGGTTGCATAACCGGCTTTCCGCAACCCCCTTGCCCAACCTTTGTAGTTTGTAATGTCCAAATCAAAAAGTTCGTGATACCTCCAATTGTTGCGTAAAAAGTCCGAATGGTCTTTATAAGAGTCGTTGGCAGAATTATAGGCACGAAAACATTCGTTCGGAGCATCATCATTTGCACGCATGGTTTTCCCTTCCCAAGTGCTTTTACACTTAATACCAAAATGATTGTTCCCTTCACGGGCTAAACGACTATTGCCATCGCTGCTTTCCAAGATCCCTTGCGCCATTGTAATGCTTGCTGGTACACCAGCACGGTGCATTTCTCTAATCGCTAAATTTTGATATTTCTTGATATACTGTTCACGTGTCTGTTTCTCTTGTCCGAATACCGACAAGTGCGCTGTGAGACAGATCAAAGCAAGACAGAATATATTTTTCATAACATTCGCAAAATTACAGGCTTAACAAGGAGTATAAGGTTAGAATTATTCACTTTTGCACAATTTGGTAAATCAAAGTGTAGTTTGTATACGTAGATTTAGCTGATTAGTTGGCAGGCAACCACAAACAAATCCACAGCATCTTATGTTCAAAAGGGATACTTATTTAAGATTAAATTACCATCTTTGGCGCTGCCAATTACTGAGAAAAAGTTAAGTGTCAAGTAATCACAAAAGGAGATACAAAGGGGATATGAGAAAAGTTAAAGTCTTTAAAATACTAACAGTTGCACTTTTAATTTCATCTGTTGGATCTGTCTACAGTCAAATAATTCCACCAGCGGAATTTAGCTACACCTTAGACAAATCATCAGTTAAAGTTGGGGATATAGTTACAGTCACTTTTACTGGCGTTATCCCAGAAACCTACCACATGTACAGTAACGACTATGTATGTACAAATGGAGGTCCGTTGCCTGCAAAGTTTACTTACAATGCAAATAAATCATACGAAATCGTAGGTAAGTCAACACCTATTGGTGCCAAAAAAGTGTATGACGATATTTTTGAATGTGATATAACAGAGTTTCACCACATAGCGGTTTTCAAACAAAAGATTAAAGTTTTAAGCGCGTCTCCAAAAATCAAAGGTTTATTAGAGTATCAGATGTGTGCCGAGTCTGGACGATGTGTTTTACATGAATATGAAATCGAAGTAAAAGGCATTACCGGCATAGCAAAGATTGACAATGTTGTTAAACCAACAACTCCTGACATTTTAGAAACTACAGAACAGAAAGCAACAACGAGTTCTATTGGGATCGACAGTGCAACAGTCGATAGACTTTTACGCTGTTTGGATTGTGGCGATGAGAAGATAGGCAACAATGCACGTATTTCTGCTGATGACGTGAACTATTCTTCGTATCAAAAAACATCCCAAAGCGATACCACTGCATGTGAATTAAAAACATTTGGAGGAGACACGGGAGAATCTCAAGAGTCATTTTGGGGGTTCTTTATACTTGCCTTTTTATCTGGCTTAGTAGCCTTATTAACACCCTGTGTTTTTCCGATGATACCTATGACGGTATCATTTTTTATGAAAGATGGAAGTAGAAGCAAGGCAATACGGGCAGGACTAATTTATGGTATTAGCATAATCACTATCTACGTAATCGTTGGAACAATCGTTGCCTCTACAGCTGGTCCTGATGCCGCCCACTTTCTATCGACACATTGGTTACCGAATATCTTTTTCTTTTTGATTTTTGTAATCTTCGCCATTTCTTTCTTTGGTGCTTTCGAAATTACACTGCCGAGCAGATTCGTAAATAAAATTGACAAACAAGCAGATAAAGGTGGGCTTGCCGGAATATTTTTCATGGCTTTCACAATTGTCCTTGTTTCGTTTTCTTGTACTGGACCTATTGTTGGGACCATTTTAGTGGAATCAGCTGGTGGTCAGTTTATAAAACCGTTAATCGGCATGTTTGGCTTTTCATTGGCTTTCGCAATACCCTTTACCTTATTCGCGATATTCCCGAACTGGTTAAACAATCTTCCTCAGTCTGGAGGTTGGTTAAATACAGTTAAGGTTGTTTTAGGCTTTGTGGAATTGGCACTTGGCTTAAAGTTTTTAAGTGTTGCCGATCAAGCATACCACTGGGGGATCTTAGACCGTGAAATTTACATCGGTTTATGGATTGTAATTTTCACCCTAATGGGTATATACCTATTGGGTAAAATCAAGTTTGCTCACGACAGCGAAACGAAGTTTTTAAGCGTCCCTAGATTGTTCATGGTCATATTCACATTCTCTTTTGTAGCATATCTTACACCTGGGATG
>JBLING010000113.1:0-7880 GCA_047639155.1 bacterium | reverse complement strand
TATCTTGAGAACTAGACTCAATATATATCTTACAATAATCATCATAAGTTTGTGTATTGAGTCTATTTGGCAATATGTTTGAACTTTTACCTCAAAACATATCTTTATAATATCATAATAAAAAAATCAATTTGGTGTTGTCCACGTACTTTACGCTCTATAAGTAATAGACTCCAAAGGCCCATCCTTCGGAGATAGGTTAAAACTAAGACCGGATGCAACTCACCTAGGCAAGGCCTCGACATTCATATATCAATGGTAATTATAAATTTATCGACCTTATCCCTTGGTTTTGGTTGTCTCTTTTTATTTTAAAACTCAACCATTATACTTTTTGCACCCTGCATGATCTTAGTAACTATGGACTGCTATACTACTTGTATATGAACAACGTAAGATTTACACACGAACTCATCAAGGGAAGGATCGCTGAAATAATCTTTTCTCAGATGCTCCGAGGCTCAAGGGCGTTTAATGTTATTGATTTTGGCTACGAAAAAACCATCCCTGAGCTAACACACCTAAGAAACAAGACAGACAACACAAACAAAGCGATAGAGGCAGTCCGCCGTGCACCCGATTTTGCTGTGCTCAATCTAGAAACACACGAGGTAACACTGATTGAGGTAAAGTACATGAACAAGATGACCCCTGGACGAGTCAATGGGGTTGTAAGAAAAATGGAGACCACCTGGAAACAAGCTTCCTTATTCATCGCAACCCCAGTAGGCTTCTTCTACGACACCCTCACAAACATCTCTAAAAACAAAGGTAGAGTGTCACCCCTAGAGCACAAAAACATTCCTCTAAAAACACAAGAACAATACCTAAAACTCCTTAATGAGTTTATTGGATAGTAGCCCACTTCCTCAACTAAAAATAAAAGAATACCGTAATTAATTGCGGTATTCTTTTTCAAATTTTGCTACTCACTTTCCAGCACCTGTACCATCACACCTTGGACTTTCAAATCATCTCCATCGTAAAATCGCATCTCTGTGTGCTTCGCGTTGGTAGAACATGGAGATAACACCACGGTATCTTTCTCGCGATGATACTTTTTCAGCGTTGCATCCTCACCTATTAAGGCAACGACTATATTACCGTCATCTGGATGGTAGTCTTTTCTACATAACACCAAGTCCCCCTCATTAACACCTCGTTCATTCATAGAGTCCCCTGCTGTGCGCAATACAAAATACTTTGACCCCTTACTCATCAACTTCTCATCAACCTCAATAAATTCATGAACGGTACTATCCGCAGTCATCATGTCACCACACCCAATAGAATCATACAGCGGTACTTTAACCGTTTTAATATCCTCGATATACGGTGAAATGATAGACTTTTTCTTTAGCACTTGTTTACTTGTTGAGTTAATTGTCTCATTGAAATACTGTCGCAGGGTCTCATCTACAACATACACATAAGTTCCGAGTATTCCACGTGTAAGCAGTGTCTTATATATATTTATCACATATCTCCGAAGTTCATCTGGATCAGTAACACCCCTATATCCGTTTGTGTCTTTATACTTAGTCCTGTCAACAATAATCTCCTGTTTTTCTACATCAAAGGAAACTTCTGGGCCAATTATTATTCCAGTATAATTCAAGTCATATCCTTGAATAGTATGAATACATCCGACTTCATTAATTGCATTAGGTGAGTTCACCCAGTCACTAGTCTGACTGTTCCAAAATAGCTCAGTTCTATCAATGACAATATCTGGAGTAGTAGGATTGTTCCTGGACTCCCACTTCCACGCATACCCAGCAACCATTCGGCTCAACTTATGTTCTTTTTCACGTTTCTTAATATCTACAACCATTTTCTGAATATCGTCATACAATCTAAAATCATACTCATCGAAGTCAGGCTTTTGAGCACTCTCAACCTCAAGGAGACTGTCAATAAAGCTTAGATATTGCTCCCCTCCCTTAACCCTCATCTGTGTACTTAACTCAAATTCAACAGGATCAATCAGCTTAATTTTCTCGGCAGGTATATCAGAAGGACGGACAGATTGATTCTCATCATAAAAAAGAATTACTTTTTTTGCAGACATTCGTATCCAATCGAGCTCAGTACCTTCATTACCTAAACCAAGCCCTCTGTTTGTTTTATCAAACATACCAAAATTTGGAATGTTTTTACGTTGCCGTAGGCGATGTGCCTCATCTACCACAAGCACGTTATACTTTTTCTTAACAACATCCCCTGGGCCTATAACCATTGCGGGTTTTAAACCAGGAATATCACGGAATACCTTCTTAAGGGTCTTACGTAATGAGGTCATTGCGATCACCAAAGCAACATCCTCCTCCCCCTCCTCTACAAGTCGCTTAAGTATATATGTAGCTAAAATTGTCTTCCCTGTCCCAGGGCCACCATGAATAACATAAGACTGCTGTTTTTCATCTTTAACAGACTCCAGTAATTGACCTGCAATAAAAAACTGCTCGTCTGTCAGGGTTTTGTACGGTGAATATTTAAAAAGATCGCTATTACGTATCTGCAGCAAATCACTTTTTGCAATACTCATCTTCTGCAGCTTTCTCCATAGAACTTCAAACTTTGCTTGATACTTTTCTCTATCAAAATAATTATGGTTCTGGAGGCCACCGTTTCCATTCTGAAGCTTATAGTGTCCATCTGCAACTAAATACTCAATTAGAGATGACTCTGTATCAAGTGTTGCTGACTTATGAAACTCATCATCAGAAATAACATGAATATTCTTAAGGTTTTTCCTTTGTTCGTTCTTCAAATGGTCTTTAGTGCGGCCAAAAGCACGGATAGTCTCCCCTACATAAAGCTCTTTGCCATCCTCAATGATATAAACAACAGGCCAATTACTCCCATACTTATAGGCACGAATATCTTCGACGCCTTCTTGGTTAAATAAAAATGTCTTTATTTCGGACATGATTAGAGCTCAGTGTACTTATCAGCTTTGCCTTTAGCTTTCTCTACAGGATATTTCTCTTCATTCTTATCCATCTTTTTATCTAAGGCTTTCACCAGATCAATATTGTAGTGATTCGACAACATAATGAGCCAGTAAAACACATCTGCTAACTCGTCTGCCATGTCTTCACTCCTCCCTTCCTTCATCTGATTGTCTTTCGTCCACTGAAAAAGCTCCAATACTTCTGAAGCCTCAAGCTGCAAAGATATTGCGAGATTTTTAGGGTCATGAAACTGCGACCAGTCCCGATCATCAGAAAACTGTTTTATTCGTGCAACCATAGCCTGGTACTGCGCAGAGTCTTTCATATACTTAAAACAGTACCACTTCAGTCCTTTTTTTTCTACTTTTGTAAATTTATCTGAAATTGAGTTCTTTTGTTTCTAATGAGTTTACTCAGCTCTTTCAATGTTTTCAGTGAATAGCTCCAAGAATCGGAATACGGCTCACAAAGCAGAATTTATACTGGTCACCACGTATCTCAGCGAGATCAACTCATTCTGTGCTGCACCGAAGAAAAATGCTATCGATTCGTCAAATATTCATAGATACTATCCTCGACAACAGAATTCATGGTAAAATCAATTTTCACAACGGAAACTTCTTTTCCTTTATCATCTAATACATTTGACTCTACGAAACTTTCGAGCACAGGTGTGACGTCTCCCATATAATACATTTCTGCTCCTTCGTCTATATTTTTTTTGATAAACAATGGTAAACGTAAACCATTTCGATAATTTTTTATTGTGAGAACATCTGGACTATGCAGATATCTTGGGTTTTTAGACATCCACTGGAAAAGAGAGGGGTTTATAAATTTATCCTCATATTTAGTCGTGCTTGAAATGCTTTCGTCCTTGTGGTAATTCACAAAAATGGGGCAATTGCTTTTATCTGAAGCAATCATGTAACCACCTACGTTTTGCGCCAAAGGGTTTTGGTTCCAATTCAAAATACGGAAGGCATCTTTACGCGTGTACTTTTGGTACAATTCAAATCCACCCACAAATTTGGCAGGGTTGTACTTGGCACCATACGTTATTACAGCATAGGCAATACTATCCAACAAAAATTCTTTAAAGTCATCTTGCTTCAATAACGTTTGAAAGTCATCGGCAATGATTAATCTTTCACCTTCTTTCCGAACTATATTTAATCCATAGATTTCTCTTGCAGACTTTAGTTTCTTGTCTTTTTTCTCTGTTACAAATTCAAAATTTAAATTGAGCACACAAGAATCTAGTGTTGCATCAGAAACAACATACCCATATTTCTCTTCCATAGTCTCTTTAAACACAACAAGATCAACCGTTCCATGCTCAATCAATGCTTTCAAAAGCAAGGTTTCTTCAACTCGCTTCGCATTGTTAATCTCATTCGAGAAAAGCTCCAACAACTTCTTTTGTTTGTCATTCAAACGTCCCTTGAATTCATCTTCCTGTCCAGCCACAAAATTAAAATAGGACTTTGAGTAATTCACATACAATTGAGGATCACGAGAACCATGCTCGAGAAAATCAACCATCATCGGCATGCGCCCTAGTTTATACTTGAGCAAATTGTAATCATTCGATAAATCCTTTTTCAACTGCATGTTCGCAGCATCAATCGCTGCAAAAATCTTGTCTTTCGAAATACGATCGAAATTAATGGTAGAAGCACCCGGAATTAAACTACTGCCACTGGCAATCAATTTCCGCAATGCATCCTTGTTGTACGAAGTATCGCCATAGAGTGCAATCGGCACCAAGTAATTGTTGTTGTAATTTCCAATAAAGTCAATTACCGTTAGATAATCCTTCGCATTGTTTTTACGCAAACCACGTCCCAATTGCTGAATAAAAATGATCGCAGATTGCGTAGGCCGAAGCATAATAATTTGGTTCACTTTCGGGATGTCGATTCCCTCATTAAAAATATCTACGGTAAAAATGTAATCGAGCTTTTCCGCTTTGTTCTCGCTTTCCAATAACTGAATTGCTCGTTGACGTTCATCTTCAGAACTATCCCCTGTTAAAGCAACTGTCTGGTATCCCCGATCATTAAATTCCTTCGAGAGTTGAATCGAAATTTCATTCTTAGAACAGAAAATTAAGCCGCGTACATTTCCATCATCACATCCATACTGTTCGGCAGTTTCAATTATTCGGTCAACGCGTTCTTTCGCTGTTAAGTGATTGAAATCCATTAACTCATCAACTTCCTGATCGTTAATGGTAAGGTCAGTCACCCCGTAATAATGAAAAGGGCTCAACATACCTTCCGCCAAGGCACGGTGCAAACGAATTTCGTAGGCAATGTTGTGATCAAACATCTTAAAAATATCATCACCATCCGTCCGTTCTGGAGTGGCTGTCATTCCCAATAAAAAGTCAGGCTTAAAATGATTTATAATCCGCTGGTACGAATCTGCTGCAGCACGATGTGTTTCATCAATAACGATGTAATCAAAATGATTTGGATCGAACTTGTCTAAATGCTCTTGTTTCGAAATTGTTTGAATTGTAGAGAAGAGGTAATCTGCTTCCAACTGTTGTCGATTACCAGAGTAGATTCCCATTTTTATATCAGCGCCCAATAAACTTCTGAAGGTTTTCATCGCTTCTTTAGCAATGGTCAAGCGATGCACGATAAACAAGAACTTTTTCGGCTTGAACTTCTGCACATCAAAAGCAGACAAATATGTTTTACCTGTTCCTGTAGCAGAGATAAGCAAAGCTTTTTTTTTACCAATGGCGCGTAAATGCTCAATATTGGCCAGTGCTTCTTGTTGCATTACGTTAGGCGTAATATTTAGATCTTCAAATGTTTGTCTTTTCTCCTTTATCTCACGTTCAAATTGAGCACGAGTCCTCCAAAGTAAATCGTATTCTAGTAAGTATCTTTCTGTCACCACCTGGGCAACGTCGAACTCTACTTTAAATTCTTCAACAGCCACACCAATCAGCTCACTTTCATCCGTTGCCGAAATTTTTAAATTCCATTCTTTATTAGAACTCAGTGCCGTTTGCGTAAGGTTACTACTCCCAATAATTAAATCAGAAACGTTTCCTTTTCTGAACAGGTATCCTTTCGAATGAAAAGCACCTTCTGTCGCCATGCGTAATTCTATGTTCTTGAATTTCTTCAGCATACGTAGAGCTTCAGGCTGGGTAAAGTTGAGGTACTGTGAAGCAAGAATCTTTCCTTTAATATTCTTCTGCTCTAGTTCAATTAATATTTGCTTCAAGCTAGCAACGCCACTGGTCGTTATAAACGCCACAGAAAACCAGAACTCTTCACATTGCTCCAATTCACGCAGGATGGTCGATAAAACCTTTTTGCCTTGCTTAGGATTGTTTGTCAATAATTCCGGTCGGTACGCTTTATTGGATTGAATAAGTTGATCTACAAATCCAGTTTGAATACTCTCTGAAAGCGCTTTTCGGGTATCCATATTAAGCATTCATTAATTGTGCAACGATTGGAACATCAGCACCCGCCCAGTCAAGTCCTTCTAATTCAGAAGTCGCTAACCATTTGTAATCAATATGTTCTGTAAGCTTAACTGTTGGATCAGCGCATGTACAAATGAAAATATGCATAGTCAAAAAAAAGTCAGGATATTCATGTTCCACCGTAACAAGTTCATCACCCGTAGAAATCTCCATGTGCAATTCTTCCATAATTTCACGCTTAATCGTTTCCTCCTTAGATTCACTTGCTTCAATCTTCCCGCCAGGAAACTCATACTTCCTAGAAATGTACGGGAGCTTGTTTTCTCCACGTTGCACACATAAAATCTTGTTGTTGTGCTTTATCACAGCAGCTACAACTTCGACTTTTTTCTTATGATTTTGATTGTCTATAATTTGGTTGTTTGTTGACATAAATTATTTCAAAAGTTCATCAGTTGTTACCATTTCCCTCTTCATTTTCTTTAAATCAGTTTACCATAACGCTACCCATCGCATATGGTACCCATATGTTGTTATTGTGTCTTGCTTTAGTTTTAATTATTCACTTTTGTTAAATTGCTCATATAAAGAGATGGCCACAAATAACTACTTGATTACACTACTATTTTTTCACGATATTCACACAGTGGATAATTCTTACAACCATAGAAAGTACTATACGGGCCTGTCCGCTCTATCAGCTCACCGTGACATTGTGGACACTCATTTTTTATCTCTTGTCTTAAACTATCAGACTCCGTTTTTTGAAGCTCCTTTACAAACTTCGATTCATTTCCTTTTTGCGTAATTATGTAGTTGGCATTTATAGCTCTTGTTAAAGCAACATAAAAAAGTCGCCTCTCTTCGGCATTTTTAAAACCATCTCCTTTATGCAAAACAAGTTGTAAAAGTGGATCATCTTCAATCTCAGACGGAAAACCAAGCAATCCTGCGTTTACATCCACCAGAATAGTATATGCGTACGTTTTGCCTTTTGATCTATGTGCAGTTTTAAAATCTAAAATAAAATATTTTAAATATTCATTTTGCAGCCTCTTAAGATTTTTTGGGCTATCAAAATTATATCTACCTAATATAAGAACTTTTGGCTTTTTTCCGGGCTTTGGCTTTGACTGTATTAGGTCCTTTATTTCTTCAAGTACATCCCTAAACACCTCGCTTTGTGCCGCCTTTACATTCCAACCTGCTTCATAGGTACGTATATCCAGTGCGTTGTAATCATCCGCTACTATGGAGCTCGTTTTCAGATTCTTCTTTATTTGAGTTGGATTCTTTTGAATAAACGTACTAGTGTAGTCAAGAATTTTATTATTAAAACGATGAGTCAACTCCAGCTGCGCTTTGTGTGTATAACCAAAATATTTAGAAAAGGTAGTTGTAATAGATAGATCGCTGCCAGAAAATCTATAAATCGATTGCCAGTCATCACCCACACAAAAAAGCTT
>JBLING010000112.1:0-7889 GCA_047639155.1 bacterium | reverse complement strand
GCCTCTTGAACCGTTTTACGTACCAAATCAACATTCATTGGTTTGTACAGATATTTAAAGATTTGACCGCGATTAATACCATCAACCACCACATTAAGTTCAGAACATCCGGTCAATAAGATGCGTGTGATAGAAGGATGCGTCTTACACAATGTTTCAAAAAACTCGATACCTGTAATGTGTGGCATTTTGTGGTCAGACAAAACAACATGAATTTCCTTAGATTCAATAATAGAATAAGCCTCATCAATGCTGTTAGCAAGATGCACATTAAACTCTCTTCGGAAATTTGCGTTAAATGAATTAAGATTTTCAACCTCGTCATCGAGGTACAAGACAGAAATTTTAGTCGTGCTCATGATCAATAATTTTAAGTAGTATAAGTAGTAGTAAAAGTAGAACGCACACCGCACATTCTTTAGCAAAAGTAAGTAGACTTTTCCAGTTTATCAACTTTTCTTTAACAATTAGTAGAAAATGGCAAAAAATCATTAGCAACAATTTGTCTATTTTACCCTACACACGTAGCGCCCTTGTAATGAATAGGTTACCAACATTCTCTTCCAACTTAATTATCTTCACAAGAAAGAAGATTGCTATTTGTATAACTACACAGCACATATAATTCGCTTGTCACAAGGCACGACTGCTCTTGATGTTCTGAAAGAAATTAGAGAGAAGCCTGGTATTCAAATTTTTGATACAATAGAAAATCAATTAAAAGAATTGGTAAAATGTCGTAATCCAAAAGTCAAATTCAAGGAGAATCCTGAAATATATCAACATCTAATTGAGGATTACTTACTTGAAAGACCAAAAGATTCAATTGGCAATTGGGTGTATTACCCATGGAATAACACGTTAATTCGGTTGTTAGAGGAAGGGGAATTTGTTGAAATACGTACCAATCGAAATAAATACAAAATAACTGACGCAGAACAAACTAGGCTTCAACAAAAGATAGTCGGCGTTATTGGATTGTCTGTTGGACAAACTGTTGCTTTAACCATGGCAATGGAGCGGGTATTCGGAGAAATTCGTCTTGCTGATTTCGATGAAATCGATTTAAGCAACCTGAATCGGGTTCGCACCAACTTGGCAAACATCGGAATTAACAAAGCTGTCTTGGTAGCCCGTGAGATAGCTGAAATCGACCCATACCTTAAAGTTACCGTATTTGAAGACGGTATCACTGAAGATAATCTTCATTCGTTCTTTACCGAAAATGGCCAACTTGATGCGTTGGTGGAAGAATGCGACGGATTGGATATAAAAATCATTGCCCGCCAAAAGGCAAAAGCATTAGGAATACCGGTGGTTATGGAAACCAACGACCGAGCCATGCTAGACATCGAACGATTTGATCTTGAACCAGATAGACCAATCTTGCATGGTTTAGTTCAAGGCTTGGATGTAGCAAAACTAAAAACCTTAAAAACCAACGAGGACAAAGTTCCCTATATGTTGGATATGATTGGAATTGATGATACAAGTGCCCTTTTACGCGCTTCCATGCTTGAGATAGAGCAATCCGTTAATACGTGGCCTCAACTTGCAAGTTCGGTGACATTTGGTGGCGGAATTGTTGCCGACGCAATACGCCGAATACTCCTGGGAGAAGACATAAAATCAGGAAGGTTTTATTTTGATATTGAAGAAAAACTAACCCAAGTTTCTGACTCTCTTAAGCCTTACACCTATCCCTCTTCTGATCAATTGGCCTTAGAGGCGATGCGGCAAGTTGCTTCAAAGTACCCAAAGTCAAATGGAATTACCTTAACCAAACCTCAAATAGAAGAACTTGTTGAACTCGCGCAAACCGCACCTTCAGGTGGGAATATGCAACCTTGGAAATGGTATGCCAATCAGAACCAAATATTTGCTTTTGTCGATGCTTCTCAAGCCAAATCGTTCCTTGACTACAATTTCTTAGGTGGAATGGTTGGTTTTGGAGCGGCAATTGAAAACATCATTATTGGTGCAACCAAAATAGGATTAAAAGGCCGTTACGATTTCGTTTTTGACGATAGGAATCCACTTGTTGCTGTTATAGATTTTGAAAAGAGTCTAGACCTAAAGTCATCTGATATTGAATTGTCTATACAAATCAAGCATCGTGGCACCAACAGAATGCTGGGAGGATTAACGCCAATCCAAGACAATGACTTTGCTTCAATCAAAGAGACAAGCGAACAAGTGGAAGGTGCAAACCTCACTTGGATAAAAGACAAAAAAGAAGAATTGGGCGAAGTGCTCTGTTCTGTCGAGCGAATTCGTTTATTGACAGATCGAGGACATACTGATTTTATTGATGAGATACGTTGGACTGTAGAAGAAGCTGAATCCACTAAAGATGGTATTGATTTACGTACCATCGATTTGACAGAAACAGAAAAAGCTGGATTATACGTATCTAAGAATTATAGTGTAGTCCGCCAACTCCGTGATTGGGGATTGGGGTATGGCTTTGAGTCTATGATGCGCAAGGCCATTGAGAACACCGATCGTATCGGTTTTATTTCGATGCCAAAGGGAACCAGACGTGACTATTTTGAAGGCGGAAGAGCGCTGCAGCGTGCATGGTTAAAAGCCACCGAACTCAACCTTGGCTTTCATCCGATCAGCCCGTCCACTTTTATCTTTAACAGATTTGTACACGACAATGATGATGAACAACTGTATCCATTCAAATCCGAATTGAAGGAGATTAGGCACAAGTTCAAGGAAATACTAGACTTAGACGATGAAAAAGGAGAAATCTTCTTGTTTCGTTTATTCAAAGGAAAAAAAATTCAAACGCGTTCCCTAAGGCGGGATTTGAAAACGCATTTATTTTTTGAGGAGAGCTAATGAATATAGGGTTAAAAAACGTACAAACACTTCAGGCAACGACCTTTGAGATTCGTTCTTTCAGGGCTGTTGACCATCCTGATTTGTGTGAGGAATATGTGAAAGGACATGTCAATGTACTCAAAGATTACGGCGTTACGTCCGTAAAATCGAGCGACCCGACATGGACCCGAAATCCTTATGCTTATTGCATTGTGGCCATGCGCGACAATGTAATGCTCGGTGGAATCCGCATTCATAAAGCAGACGGCGAGCACCTCCTTCCAATGGAAGTAGGGGTGTCCTCTATAGATCCGACAGTCAGTACAGAGATTGATAACCATACCAGTTCAGGTTGTGGTGAGCAATGTGGATTGTGGAACTCTAAGACGATAAGAGGATATGGAATCAGTTGGATTTTAGTGAATGCTTCAATCGCTTTCCTTCCCCAACTTGGGGTTCAAAAATTATACGGACTCGCTTCAGATTATAGCATGTTTCTATTTTCACCTGCGGGATTCGAAATTCAAAAACAATTTGGAAACAAAGGAGATTTCAACTACCCAACTGAGAAATATATAGCACGGGTGGTTATGATTGGTGACTGTATTGATTTACCAACAGCAGGACAAGATGAAAGAGCGTTTGTTGCCCTGTTGCGCGACGATACTAATCTTAAACGCAACATTGTAGTGAACCAACTTAAATTAAACTTATCCTTCAATTTAAATATTGAATCATGATGAAACGCCTGGTCTATCTCGTATTGTTTTGCCTGTTGACCAACGGTGCAAAGGCACAATTTTTAAAAATTGACGATGAATCGTCATACGATTTAAGATGTAAAAGCTTTGTCTTTCTAGAAGACAAATCAGGTAAAATGACTTTACAAGATGTAAAGGCCGTCAATGCAGATCAATTTAGTACTTACGCTCTTGATGTTTTCAATTTTGGTTTTACAAACAGTGCATTTTGGTTGAAGACTGTTATTCAAAACGGTACCACAGTAGATGAATTCATGTTGGAAATTGGTCAAACCAACACCGATATAGTTGAGTTGTATTACGATAATGAAGTAATCCTCGTGTCTGACCTTACCAAATTCTCTGATAGGTTAATACCGGACCCCAAGCCTCTTTTTAAAATGCCAATACAACCAGGGGAAACCAAAGAAATTTACGTCAAAGTACAAGGCCAGGACGAATTGGTGGTGCCAATTCATATCAGTTCAAGTGAGACAATTCAAAGTAAAGGTCAGCTCCGTGAAACACTTTTTGGTCTTTTTGCTGGGATACTGGCGGTAATGATTTTATACAACTTGTTTCTATTCTTGTCGCTAAGAACCAGTATCTATTTTTTCTACGTAACAAATATTCTACCACTTTTCATTGGTCAATCTTCATTGGTTGGATATGCCAACAAGTTTTTCTGGCCTAATTCCAACTTTTGGCCAGACCACGCCGTCGTCATATTCCCGCTGCTCTCGATCATATTTGGACTCATATTCATGTCAAGGTTTATTAACCTTAAAAGGCATATGCCCTGGTCCATTTGGGCAATCAATGTTTTTATTGCGGTGAGTGTTATAGGAATTGGGTTTTCGCTTATAGGTCAAACTACCATTGCGTCAATCATTCTTAACGCGAATGGCATGGTTTCCGCCATTGTAATTATTACGATTTGCGCCATTCTCACCAGAAGAAAGGTAAGCTCTGCCAAATTTGTATTGATAGCATGGACGATTTTTCTCATCGGTGTAATTTTATATGTGCTTCGAAGTTTGAACATATTGGGGTACAGTTTGCTTACCAATTACTCGATGCCAATAGGCGCAGCTATTGAAACAATTCTGCTGTCCTTTGCATTGGCAGATCGGATTAACATACTCAAGAAACAGCGTGAGGAATCGCAACGTTTAATGTTAATGGAGGTTAAGAAAAATAACGACTTAACGAGAAACCAAAATAAGGTACTTGAAGAAAAAGTTAAAAAACGTACCGAGGAGTTAGAGGTAATGAATTTCGACTTACAGGACACATTATCGAACTTGAAATCAACACAAGGTCATCTTATCGAAGCGGAGAAAATGGCTTCTCTTGGTCAATTAACTGCCGGTATCGCCCACGAAATTAACAACCCGATTAATTATGTCTCTTCCAATGTCGAACCATTAAGACAAGATTTGGGGGATATAATGACTGTTTTGGAAGGATATAAAGAATTTGCCAAAAACAGCGATTTACCAGAGCTTAAAGCCATGTTAACCATGGAAGAGGAGCTTGACATTGAATACGCAATTAAAGAAATGCACGAGCTTCTTGCAGGTATTGAAGAAGGGGCGAAACGTACATCCGAAATCGTAACGGGATTAAAGAATTTCTCTAGAACAGACGAAGACGAAGCGCAAAGTGCCGACATAAATAATGGTATACAGTCTACCGTTACGATTCTCAAGAGTGAGTTGAAAAACATACAGGTCGTTTTAGAACTGGAGTCGATTCCACATATAAAGTGTTATCTTGGTAAACTAAATCAGGTATTTATGAACTTGATTGACAACGCTATTGATGCCATAAAAGACCGATATGAAGACCACTCTCAAGGTGTTTTAACGATACGCGCAAAACATATCGAAGACAACGTTGTGGTGACAATTTCAGATAATGGTTGTGGGATGCCTGAAGAAGTTAAAAACAGCATATTTGATCCGTTTTATACCACAAAAGATGTGGGCAAAGGAACTGGTTTGGGCCTATCTATAACCTACGGAATAATGGAAAAACACAACGGACACATCTCTGTAGAAAGTGAGCTTAAAATTGGAACAACGTTTACAATTGAATTACCGATAACAAGTGAATAAGCAATGCATATTATACGTAGATGACGAAGAACCAAATTTGGTCGCCTTTCGCGCTATCTTTAGACGAGAGTTCAATGTGATAACTGCAACATCAGCTGAAGAAGGACGTCAAAAACTTGACAACAACCCTGATGTGAAGGTGGTAATAAGTGATTACCTAATGAAGGGAATTACCGGTATTGAGTTTTTTGAAAGCATTTTGGAAAAGCACCCTTACATCATCCGAATTATCCTGACAGGATTTGCAGATTACACAGCGATGCTTGATTCAATTAACAAAGCTCGGGTATACCGATTTTTAAGTAAACCCTGGAACGAGTATGATTTAAGACAAACAATTTTATCTGCAATGGAATTATATGATGCGCGAAAAGACATCGCAATGCATCAAAAAGAATTAGAGAAATCTTACGACAGCTTGAATCAGTTCGTTCACACGGCCTCTAATGAAATGAGAAGCACGCTAGTCTCAATGCACGGTATTGTGCGCATAGCGAAGCTCGAAAGTACGTCAGAAGGTCATCTAGACTACTGGCCGATTTTGGAAAAAGGAATCATGCAGATTGACCTTCAACTTCGAAACATTATTGAACATTATGAAGCTGATCAGCGCATTGGAAATTCGAATAAGATTGACTTTGTGAGTATCATTGATCGCTGTAAGCGAGCGCTCGACAATTTCCAAGACTTCTCTAATATTACATTAAACGTTGTGGTGCGCTCTACGGAAAGCTTTTTCAACGATCCGTTTAGGGTTCAATTGGTGATTAGCAACTTGTTAACCTACGTTGGAGAACAAATAAATCCTGACAAAGGTAAAATTAACTTAGATATTGAAGTGATTGACGCCAAAAATGGCATACAAATAATGTTTACCGATGACGGAATCGGAATTGACAATGAACAGCTCGATGGTTTATTCGAACTCATATTATCAAAGGGAAGTTCTCAAGATATCAGCCTGTATTTAGTAAAGCAAGCAACTGGAAACATGGGTGGTACAATTGACGTAACATCAGTTCCCGGAGAAGGAACAAGTTTTAATATTTTCTTACCAAACAACGAAACAGAAACAAATGCACATAGCGCTAATTGATGACAATGAGATTGACATTTTTGTAAATACAAAATTGTTGGAAACATCTCAAATAACAGCTGACATCGATAGCTATTTAAACCCATTAGTGGCGTTAGATACGTTGTGCGAGAAGTACATAGATATTATTATAGTCGACAATCAAATGCCTGAAATATCAGGGTATGGCTTTTTAGAGAAAATCATTGCCTGTAAAGGGGATTCTCTCCCAATAATGATTGTACTAACTGCAAGTGTTCATGCCGACTTAAAGGTCAAATATGAAGGATTGCATGATGACATAAAACTTTGGGAAAAGCCGCTTAATGTAGAGGCTTTATCAGCGCTTCTTGCGCAAGCTTAAGCGCCTGAACCTTTCTTCAATTCCTACCCTTTTCAACCATATTGGCAAGACCATTGCACCAATCAATATATATGGGTAATACGTTATTATTCGCCATAAAATTGATAGTTGATCTGACACCATTTTTGACGGCAAGTACGGCCCCATAAAAGCCGGGAATATTAATTCGGCCACACCACTCGCCCCAGGTGTTAAAGCAATCATCATTAAAATCCACATCACCAGCTGTTTCCCAAAAATTACCCAGTGTTCACTTGCTTCTAAATTGTTCAACAGCATTATCAAACAATTGATTACTAAAAATCTTGCTGTCCATGTTACAAAGGTTGCGCCCATACTTTTAACCCAAAACACTTTGGGTTTGGATCGAAATGCCTTTGAGGCGACCAATAAGTCATCGCTAAATCTGTTCGCTCTTTTTCTGAATCTTTTAAGGAAGGGTAACCTAACAATGGACATGATTAACCCCCTGCAAATTTCAGGTTTGATGAACAAGGCAAATGCTAGAAATACTGTCCAAATAAGGAGCAAAATGTAGCCACTCCAAAAAAGTGTCCTCAGATTCCCTGTATTGATGACACCATCATATGCAACTCCATTAAAACTTGGGAAAAGAGACGTATTCATAACCGCCCAAAAAGCAATAGGCGTCATAATCATATAGTACAGTTCGTCTAAAAATGAGGTAACCAAAACAATGGCTGTGGTGAGCCCAGTTTTCATTTTTTCTTGGGCCATGATTACCACTGCCGCAGCTG
>JBLING010000111.1:0-7910 GCA_047639155.1 bacterium | reverse complement strand
TATCTGGATATTTCAGGTTGCACAGACTCTTGATATGAGTTCAGGAGTGAGTATTACCTTGAGCGGTGGTGCAAAAGCTAAGAACATCTTCTGGCAAGTTGCTGGTGCTGTTACTTTGGGGACAACAAGTCATTTTGAAGGAATAATATTAGATAAAACTGGTATTAATATGCTGACAGGTGCAACTTCAAATGGTAGGATGTTAGCTCAAACAGCAGTAGTTTTACAAAAGGCAACTATTACACAGCCATAAATGTTTAGAAGAAGTTTATAGTAAAGAAGAGGCTGTCTCCGAAAAGAGACAGCCTCTTTATTTTATCAAATATGGCTATTACAATAATGGTTCCGTAATCTTTGGACTAAAATTAATAAAAGCCTGTTATTTAGTAAACCCTAGCGTTATGTTGTAAATTGTCTCTGGAGCGGTTTTTTAGGCTTGTTTCTAACGTTGTTGTGTATGATTAGTGGCGTGTTTGTTTGACGACGTACACTAGAAGTCAGATACCAATGGTTGGAATTTGTATTTTATGTTTAGGCATTCATTGCCTCTACGCGGCCCAGTTTGGGTTTTGCATTTGACGAAATATTTGGATGAAAATGTAGTGTTATAAAATTTCCTTGGGAAGTATTTTTCTTGTCCACGTTTTTACACGTTTGCCCTTACTTACCTCTGAATCTGGGTTGTACTCCAACGTGGTTTCCCAAGAATTCTCAGGCTGAAACTCTATTGCCATCCCGGCTAAAACCCCTTTTGCAACCTTATCAGATTGAACCACGACGATACATTCTGTATTCAAATTTGCACTTCTTGGGTCAAGATTAAAGGTGCCAACTACAGTCGTTTTGTTGTCGATTACCATCGATTTCGCGTGCAACCCAAATATTGGTTTGTGGTCCAATGTCTCTTGCAGTTCACCAGTCATTATTTTGGTTCTTTCTGCAGCATCCGGGCGAAACTCAAAAATTCGAACACCAGTTTCTAGTAATTTTTTCCTGTCTGTTTGGTAGCTGCTGAAAGCCTCAACATTGTCAGTTGATGCAAGGCTGTTGGTGAGTATTCTAATTTTTACACCACGCCGTACAGCTTCTCTGAATAAATTTCGACTGAGACCTGTTGTAATCAAATAGGGGGTTTGAATGTCAATAGAAGATGTGGCGGTTTTAACCAAATCAATTAATGCGGAGGTAGTTATTCCACCACCTCCTAAACCCTGGCTGTCGTTTTTACCCGGTAAGTCTGAGATGTACCGAACATCATCCATCCAAACGACCTCCCCAGAGTTCATTATGGTTTTAAAAGTCTCTGGCAAATTCGCAATCCGCAGCCTTACTTGTGGCCAGAAATTGTCAGGATTGCACGCGTATTCATGAAGCTTGTCGAACCGGTTTGCCGGATAGGTGATTGTTGAGTCTTGTTCGATAATATCTGTTATGTTTTTGCTTAAAGCGCTATTCCAAAACGTATCAAAGGATAAATTAACTTGTTTGGAGGCTTCACCCAACAACAGGATATCTCTATCCCGGAAGTTGTACTCATGGTCGTAATCAAAATATTCATCCGCGATGTTCCGGCCACCGGTAATTACAATTTTACCGTCTACTGTGAATGCTTTGTTGTGCATCCGTTGATTGGCAGATTTGAAATCTGTGGTGAACTTCTTGATCTTCCCAAATATGTTCTTACCAAGGTTAACACCAGGGTTGTAAATTTTAACAGATATGTTTTCATGGGAGTTAAACGATAAGATGTCTTGAAGATCGGCGCCAACCATTATATCATCAACAATAATTCTAATTTTCACACCGCGATCTGCTGCTCTAATCAAATAATCGCAGGCGATTAGCCCAACGTTGTCCATTGAGAAGATGAAGTATTGAATATCGATTGTCTCTTCGGCATATTCGCTGAGCCATGCCCTAGCCACCATCGACCCACTTCCATCTTCAAGGACATAAACACCCGTTAAGGTATCCATTAGGCCCGTGATGCCTTCTAATTCGTTCGACAGGGTTACGGAATTATTCCGATGGATGCTGGCGCAAAAGTCCGTGTCAGGCGATTCTGGGTCTTTCGTATTGCAAGAACCAAATGCAATTAGAGCGATAAGAAGGATGAAGTTAAATTGTAGTATTGGTTTGATGTGGTGTTTCATTCGGAGGGTTTATGCCAGCGGTGAAATTAATAATCTTGAATCAATACTTCGTTAAGTATTAGCAAAGTGGTGTGAAGTTTACGAATCATTATTTCACTTACCCTAGCTTTTGTAACCCCTATTTCTGCAATGTCTTTTGTTTTAACCAAATGTGTTCCAAACGAATTCATATCGCTTCTTTTGGGTCTGGCATTTCTATTGGGAAATGGTCAATCGCCTATTTACCATTAAAAATGGCTAAAACCTCATGTTCGCCGCTGTCAATAAACTCTTTTCTGGAGTTAATGCCAACTTCAACCGCTTTAATACATTGGCGAAATCTACATTGTCCTTTTTAGGGTTTACAGTCATATTGGCTTGACATTAATCTTGTCATAGTCAACACTTAGCAATGAAGTGGATATCAGGCAAATTAGACATACCACTTTTATAAGTCTTTATAGTGCGGCAATTAATCTACAATTGAAATAAACGTGTAACAAATATATTGACTTAAATATAGGCACCCTGTAGTAACAAGGTCTGATGAAAAAAGAGCAAATCAGAGGGATTATCGAACCAAAGTTACGGTTCCAGCGTATTTGAATTCTTCGCCTTTCCAGCTAACAATGCGCAAGTAATAGGCATACACATCTTGGGCAACATCATCACGCTTATCGCTGGCTTTCGTGTTTGGATCTCCGTCCCAACCGGTATCTCTACCATATTTGCCATCCCATTCTGCTTCACGGTCTTTCGTCTCCCAAATCACTTCACCCCAACGGTTGAAGATGATTAAGTGATATTCCTTAGCCGCGTCATTAACAACAGCCCTAAAACCTTCGTTTGCTCCTGGACCACCGCCATCAGGTGAAAACGCATTTGGTATGTAAACCAAAATATCCGGACCAATGATTACGCTATGCGTTATTTCTGATTCACAACCATATTGTGTCCTTACAGTTAAAGTAACGTCATAGGTTCCAGTATCAGAAGGGTAGAAGTATAGCGGATTAACTTCAGTCGATGTATCGTCAAGTTGATTTAATACACCAAAGTCCCACAAATGATTGGACAAACTAGATCCCCAAGTGCCATTAACCGTTGATTGGTTATTAAACTGAAATTTTGGTAAAGCTGCAGTTGTACTGTTATTTGGATCTGGAGTAAAATTGGCCAATGGTATTGGATAAACATCAACCGTTAGACTTATAGTTGTGTCACAACCAAAGGTCGATTTTAAGGTAACGTCAACCGTATTCGGTCCATCTTGTAAAAATGTATGTGTTGGATTTGGCGTATTATCACTTCCACCATCTGAATATACCCAGGTATAAGACGTGGTATTCGGGTCAATCGAGTTTAATATTGTTGTGGTAAACGTTACATCAACTGGGTTACACCCGTCCAATGTATCTGCAGCGATATCGGCTACCGGTTTTGGGTGAACAGTAATCACCATCGTCCTGTCTGTAAACGGACAAACATTGTTGCTATTCTCTAGGGTCTGTGCATACAAAATGTGCTGGAATACCGAATCCGGAGAAGTGGCAAAGCTGTAGGTAGTTTGATCGGCATTGGCATTGCCAATTGTACCCGATTTCAGTGGAACCCACAAGACACCTGTCGTATTTGTATACGTAGCTTTTACATTCAGTTGCATGGCATCGGTTCGACAAATCGCCGTATCGTTTGAAATGTTTAACGTGTGTTGTTGATGAACCACTACCTGAACGGAGTCAGCTCCTTGACAACCGTATATGTCAGTGAAGGCATATTTGATATAAAACGGACTGTTGTGGTTCGCTACTGCTGAAGGTTTAAACGTCGATCCAGCGATGGTGCTTGACTCTGTACTTGACCATAAACCACCTGAGTAGTTCACTTGCATTGTAACATCATTGTCCAAATCACAAAATGCGAATGGAGATCCGGTTTTATTTACGTCGTAAAACGGTATCGTATCAATAATTGGTACAGGTAAGCCACGTATGGTAAGATTTGTATCTTGGAATGTAGGACAACCAGACCTGTCATGGAAATAACGCATTCTGTACGTATAACTTTGACCTTCGCCTGGATTTGGAGTAGCCAATGTGTTTAATGTATCTCCGTTTAAGGTGTCACCTTTTAACGCACTATTGAGACCTGCCGGATTAGCGAAGCCAGCAGCTGTAACGGCTTTCCAGATTCCATCGTACGGCAATACCTTACTTAAACTTTTAAGATCAACCTCGCCTTGGTCCCAACATAAATCAGTGAAGCCTTGTTGCGTGATTTTAGGCACTTTTGCAACCGTAATCGTAGCAGTGTCGCGGTTGTAACAACCAAACACGTTTCTAAATTCAAACTCAATAATTATGCTGTCAGAATTCTTGCCACCCAATGACATTACGTTTTCATTGATGTATAGTTTAAAATCTTGCGGTGCACCTGGAGTACCAGATCCTTCGTCTTTTATTATGTCACTTTCAGTATATGGACCACAGCTGATACATTTCCATGCTTGACGACCCAAACTCAAAGTAGCGCCACCTGGAAGTGCGATGATTTTATCATCAACAACATCAACAACGTTTTTATCCTGACAGAAATATCCATCTCTGATTCGCACCTTTGGTAAAGGATTTACCTTAATTTCCATCGAGTCTGTTTTGATACAACCTGTAGACGGATCGGTGTATGAATAATATAGAACATCTGTCGAGGAATTGTCAATAGCGCCAGAGGAGTCTGTTTGGTAGATGTACCCTTGATCAATCATGAAAGGACGTTTTGGACATGTCCAAGTGCCATTTGATGCTTTACTGTCTTCGAGTAATCTTAAGTTAATATCACCTGCGTCAAAGCAGATTTCCATGTCGTTTGCCATTGTATAGACAGGCAAAGGTTTTACATTTATAAATACTGTGTCGTTGTCGTAACAAGTAGTTGTATCTTCTGTTACGAACAGTTCTAATTGGAATTCAGTCGTTTTGCGAATGTTGAAGGCAAATGTATCTTGACCTCCAGCATTAACTTTTGCCGGTGGAGCAGTAATGTCCCACCACTGAAAATAACCCGATTTCGGTTTGCCCACAGTGTCAAGGTCGGTTGCAAGAAGTTCTATGAAATCATCCCAACAGACCGACAAGTCCATGCCAGCGTTGGCTGTAACAGTGTCGTTTACGTAAAGTTGTACGGTATCTGTATCATAACAACCTACGCTGTCAATCACCTTAATTACGTATTCTCCACCAACATTTAACTTTAGAAGTGCAGAGTCTTGGCTAATAAGAACACCATCTAAATACCATTCGTTATACAACGTATCACCTTGGACAACGGCAGCAAATGTGTCTCTTGGGTCATCCCAATATCCTAGACTATCATTGGGGAAAAGTTGTATAGAGTCGTATGTACATATTCTTCTATCAGGGCCAATGGTTACATACGGGTTGGGTTTTAAGAATACGATTGAACTATCCCAAGCCGTACAGCCGGATTTGTCTTTAATTTCCACTCTGAAAGCGGAATCCGCAGTGGGTGCCGACAATTGGACATCTAAATAGTCTGTTGTGTCGCCATTATCCCATGAATACGTAACAGGAGGAGAAGAGTTAAGCACCCTTGGCTGTAAGCGTAAAGTGCGATTCTCACAAACGAATGTATCTGGGCCAAAGGCCAAGTCTACTTCAAGCAATGGTGGAACTACCAAAGTATCATAGTAGAAAGTTTCACATTTGGGTCGGTTGGTTATGACGTGTTGAATTACATATGTGCCACCACGTCTAAATTGAATGGTATCGCTCTGCTGAGAACTTAAGAAAGAACCTGTACTCTGAAACGTTGCTATTGTTTTATTGAATATTATGTTTCCTGCAGTATCCATCAATTGCCACCTAAACTTAGGTGGATTTAGGAAGTTCGGAAACGGCGTACTTAAGACCGAATATTTACCACAATCAAAGGTGTCGACATCGCGCTTAGCTTCCGCCATTGGGTCAACATATATTTGAAATGCACGTGTTGCACTTGCCGCAAGCGGACAAGCATCATCGTTTACTGTTGCTGTAAATGTATACGGCAAAGTAGATGAAGAGCCTACTGGAGGAGTCCAACAAAAACGGCCCGTTTTTAGGCGCGCGCTTGTGTCTATTATCGTAAAAGTTGCACCTGGAATACCTCTGTTCCATCTCAGTTGAACCGTATCTGGATCTGGAGTGGGAGCGGGTGGAGGTGGTTTTTTAACCTTGTCTTCTGTAGTAACGTTAAAACAGACTTGTTCCGCCTCACAAACACGGAACGTAAATTTTGTATTTGTTATCGACGGTGGATTGTTGTCGGGGCAACTCATTACAATAAATTGCATGTCCCGTCTGGTGACTCCAATCTTTTTATACTTGCCGGTTGAGTCTTTTCGCCATTCCGTCATTTGAATTACGACCACAGCTATTTCACCACATTTAGTGGGCGTGAAAATGATGTCTCCAGATAACGCGTCCAAGCAAATTCCAATGGGTGGGTTTGCATTGGGATTACAATATGGAAATTTTAATGAACCAGGATAATAAACCGATATTGGGTTGGCTGGACTTCGGCTTCCACTATAACTCGTTTGCTGGTTTTGGCCCCTAAATGCAGGTGCGAAACTGTAAGAAATTGAGTCATTGTCCGCAAAATCAACTGCACCATTGTTAAAAACGTATGGCTGGTTGCAACATAGAATTGCAACAGGGTCGTTCGTTAAAGTTGGAGAAGTGTTACACTTTGCATCACAAACATTTATTTCACATGATGTATAAAAAGTCTGTTGTTGTTGTCCAGTTGTAATGAGAGCACTTCGCACATAAAGGAGCGCAGATATCTCAACATTGCAACATCCGTTTTTTATTGCTTGTGTAAGGTCCAACTGACCCTCGAACGTATGTTTTTCAATCCCATAAGGGAATGTGCCATTACAAGGTTGTGCGCATCTACTTTTAACCGCTTTACACGTTTTTGTTATATCAACAATCGAGGTACGTTTTAAGGATAGTGTAGTAGAAAATTTCCCCCCTTTTAAGCAAGTCACTTTAAGCGAAGTTGGTGCTGTGCTACTTGATGCACAGTTCTCGGAGGTTCCACACTTTGGGGATTGACCTAATACATAACAGCCATTACAATCGCGATAAAAATTGTAAACGATGTTAAATATGCTATCGTTTGTGGATGTGCAGCTGTAAGAAAAGTCTGAGCCAATGATATGATCCGCCTTGGTTATTCCCGACGAACAAAGGACTAAAATGAGGACGAATAGTCCGTAGCATTTTCTAATAAGTCTGTGTTTATGTGATACCACTCTTTATAACCGTTTAGGGCTAAACACCCAAAGGTATCAAAACGCTGCATTAAATGTCCTAAGTAGTTTAATTTCTTAGACAATCAGGGGAATTGACTGGTACCAACCTAAAACTGCTTAATTAACACCAAAAACAATAGTTGATTGGTGTTACTCAGTGCGTTTTGGTGTCCTGCCTGCTTTCTTCAAAGTTTCGCTCAGAAGAAACTCAATTTGACCATTGGTGCTTCTAAACTCGTCAGCCGCCCATTTTTCAACGGCGGCCAACATTTTTTCATCCATACGTAAAGCAAATGCTTTTTTACGTCCCACGCTAACTCGCTTTTCCCATTAAAACCGCATAACCAGCTTGACCCAACGCCATATTTACAGCCCTATATCCTTTACGATGTTGGCCATTCACACGCTTTTCGAATGATGCTGTTTTTTCAAACATCTTCTTTTCTAAAATTATGTAT
>JBLING010000110.1:0-7970 GCA_047639155.1 bacterium | reverse complement strand
GAAATCAATTGAAAAAGGATTTAGGAGAGATAATCGACTCCGCAGCGCAGCAACTATTACCTGGTGTGATGGTCACTGTACTGGAAGTTGAAGTAACACCTGATCTTGGATTGGCAAAAGTATTTTTGAGTTTTCTTAATTCTAAAGACAAAGAGAAGGACTTGCTACGTCTGCAAGAAAACAAAAACACTGTCCGACATTACCTTGCGCAAAAGCTTAAAAATCAGATGCGTAAAATTCCAGATGTCCAGTTTTATCTGGATGACCGTATTGACCGTGCTGCTCGAATTGATGACCTCTTGAACAAAATAAAAAAAGACGGTGACGCTTAATGAATCTGGTTAGGTTCATAGCTAAGCGGTATTTATTCTCTAAAAAAAATACCAACGCAATCAACATTATTTCGGCTATTTCAGTCCTAATATTTACGGTTGGAACCGCTGTAATGATTATCATACTTTCCTTTTTAAATGGCCTGGAAGGATTGGTAAAAGGAATGGACGACTCGTTTGATCCTGATATTAAAATCGAAGCAAAATATGCCAAAACGTTTAATGCCGACTCGGTTTTACAACTTGTAAATGTGGTTGAGGGTGTTTTAGAGGTCTCTAAAACATTAGAAGACAATGTCGTGGTTCGCTATGGTGATGCACAGGAGATTGCGAAAATTAAAGGTGTAGATGCTGCGTTTAAATCGGTAACCAATGTAGACACCTTTATTGTTTACGGCGACTATAAGCTCGAAAAAGACGGAAATCAATTTGCTGTTTTTGGAGCAGCTATTTCAACAAGCATAAATATTAACCTAGAAAGCATTCAAACAAAAGCCACTTTGTTTGTACCCAAAAAAGGAGTGGAGTTCAATCAGTTGAACCCCGACGCATCATTAAACCTTCAATATGTAATTCCAGCTGGAGTTGTTGTTCTTAATGAAGACGGCGATAAAGATTTGATTATTGCTTCATTGGAGTTGGTTCAATCTCTTTTTGAGGTGCCTGGAAGGGTGAGTGGGTTGGAGCTAAGTGTGAAAGAAGGGGAAGAAAAGGCGGTTTTAAAAGCACTTAAAGTGAGTTTGGGTGAATCGTATTCCATTCGCACTCGATCAGAACAAAACGAAGCCGCCTATAAGGTTTTCAAAACCGAGAAGTGGGCAACGTTTGCCATATTGGTGTTGGTTGTACTAATCGCCGCTTTTAACACCATAGGTGCTTTAACAATGTTGGTTCTAGAAAAGAAAAAAGACATACAAATACTTCGGAGCATGGGTGCACCATCAAAAACAATCCGAAACATATTCTTAAATGAAGGGATGTTAATCACCTGGGTTGGGATAATTTTAGGATTGATGTTAGGTGTCAGTTTTATTTGGATTCAAGATGTTTATGGCATTGTGCCGCTCGAAGGCAGTTTTGTGGAGTACTTTCCTGTGGTGCTCAATCCACTAGATTTGTTAGGCGTGGTGGTCGTTATTAGTGTACTCGGATTGCTCGCGTCTGTGTATCCATCCGTAAAAGCAGGGGAGAACGCATGAAATATTTAATAGTAGGATTGGGAAACATTGGAGACAAGTATGCGAATACGAGGCACAATGTTGGCTTTGGTTTTCTTGATTTTCTATCCGAAAATTGCAAATTTGAATTCAAAGCGGAACGATTTGGGGCTTATGCGACACACCGTTATAAAGGTCGTAACCTCCATTTCCTCAAACCAGATACTTATATGAACCTAAGCGGCAATGCGCTTCAGTTTTGGATGAAGAAATTGTCTGTTCAGCCACATCAAATATTAATTGTGACCGACGACCTCAATCTACCCTTCGGTACGTTGCGTATGCGAACAAAGGGCAGTGATGGGGGTCACAATGGCTTAAAGAGCATTCAAGACGTCTTAAGCGGCTCTAAATACCCCAGATTGCGGGTAGGAATAGGGGCGGAGTTCTCAACTGGACAGCAAATTGACTATGTGTTGAGTGAATGGACCCAGTCGGAGCTAAAGGAGCTACCAGAGCTTTATGCCAAAATGCAAAACGGCCTTCAAGAAATGGTTTTTCGTGGAATCGGAATGGCCATGAACCTTGTGAATACCAAAGAGAGTAGTGAGTAGTGCGTATAAAGTATATAGACTGATTGACTCAGGACGTATGTTCGATTGACTCAATACAAA
This sequence comes from bacterium, assembly GCA_047639155.1. Lineage (GTDB taxonomy): Bacteria > Bacteroidota > Bacteroidia > NS11-12g > UBA9320 > UBA987. The sequence continues at coordinate 5,807 of JBLING010000110.1, read as the reverse complement.
CCTTAAATGTACAATGTTAAAAGGTATTCTTAGTCTTCGCTCTCCGCTTTTTAGTCCGTTATTCGTCTCCAACGAGCAAAGCGCAAAAGTGCCAAAGTGCCAACAGCGAAGCGCCCTAAAAGCGTTAGCGCCCCAAAAGCCTAACCAATCAAAATAAAGAAAGGAGGTACAAAAACATTTTCTCAAATGATTTTGCCCTCCTGTTCAAGTCGCATGTGTAGTTAAAGTATTAAACAGATTCGCTTTCATGAAGCTGCCTCAAAGTCTTATATTCATTTAATTCAACGAAACACTTTTGAAATCCCTCCTTCACTCATTCCTCCTTCACTCATTCAAATAAAGAAAGGGGGTACAAGAACATTTTCTCAAATGCTAGCGTCCCCCTGTTCAAGTCGCATGTGTAGTCAAATTCTTATCAATCTACATTATCATGTAGAAAGCTGTTATTCGTTTTAATTTCTGGTTTGCTCTCAGGTTCATCAACTAAAGATGTTCTTGAAATATCCGTTTCTGAAGAGTGTAAAGTCTGGCTAAGTTTAACGCCTCTGCGCTTATACGCAGGCACGTTTTCTAACTCTTCCATTCCTTCCTGTGAATTGGCTGTTTTGCTTAGCTCTTTAAGCTTAACAATACGCTCTTTCATTTCTTCTACTTTCGTATTTGCAATCCGTATTTCATCTTCATCCTCTTCCGATCCTTCAATAAAATCGAAGATGGATGTTTGTTTCTTAGGTTTAGTTGGATTTTCAGTATCCTCTTCAGGTGTGTATGAAGCGGCTTCTATAATATGGCCCTCTTCTTCAACAATAGCATCTAAACCTGTATATCGATTTTCAGCTTTGTGGAAGCCCGTTGCAATGATGGTAACGGAGACTTTAGCTCCCAACGATTCATCATAACATAAGCCACATTTTAAGTTGGCGTCCATGCCTGCTTGTTCCTGAAAAAATTCATTGATAGCCGCATACTCATCCATACGTGCTTCTTCGTCCCCATATGAAATGTTGATTAACAAATCGCTGGCTCCAGTAATTTTGTTATCGTTCAACAATGGAGAGGTCAGAGCCAGTTCTGCAGCCCTTGTTGCGCGGTCATCACCTTCCGCAACACCATTTCCTAAAATAGCAACACCACTGTTTGTCATAGCAGTTTTAACGTCTTCAAAATCGACGTTTATACTCCCAGCGATGGTAATAATTTCTGCAATACCTTTTGCCGCAGTAGTTAGTATGTTATCAGCGTGTGAAAACGCTTCGGTAATTTTTAGGTTACCGTACATGTCTTTAATTCTGTCGTTTGAAATCACCAGTAGTGAATCAACAACTTCACGCATTTCTGCCAAACCTGTTTCAGCGGCGGTAACCCGTTTCCCACCTTCAAAACTGAAAGGAGTAGTAACGATGCCAACGGTTAAAATACCCATGTCTTTTGCAGCTTTGGCAATCACAGGTGCAGCACCTGTTCCAGTACCTCCACCCATTCCAGCGGTTACAAAAACCATTTGGGTGTTAACGCCCAACGACTCAATTATATCTTCTAAACTTTCTTCTGCGGCGCGTTTCCCAACCTCAGGGTTAGATCCTGCTCCACGTCCTTCTGTTAGTTCATTGCCAATTTGAATTTTATTTGGAACGAGACTCATTTCTAAAGCTTGATTGTCGGTATTGAATATGAAGAAATCGACACCAGAGATGCCTTGTTCATACATATAATTTACAGCGTTTCCGCCACCGCCTCCTACACCAATAACCTTGATTATTGAAGATTTTTCTTTAGGTAAGTCTACTTTAAAATTCATGCGCTTTTATCTAAAAATCTTTAATGTCACTTTCATCCTTCAGCCATGCTTTAAACTTGGTGAAGAAATGTTCACGACGTTCTGCTTTGATGCTTCTGTCTTTATCTTCTGTAGTCATTTCAGCATATTCAGTTTCAGCCAACACTTCCTCTTGCGCTAGAAAGTTATTGTATGCCTCTGAATTTTCGCGCAAACCCTTCAATACCAATCCAACTGCCGTGGCATAAATTGGGCTTTTAACTTCGTCAACAAGTCCTTTTGCTAAATGTTCGTTCGGGAAACCGATACGCGCATCCAAACAAGTAATGTACTCGGCTAGCTGGGTAATGTTTTTCAACAAAGCCCCACCTCCAGTAATTACAATTCCGCCAACAAGTTTCTTTTCAAGTCCGCTTGACTTAATTTCATAGTACACCAATTCCAGAATTTCTGAAACCCTAGCGTTGACAATCATCGATAGGTTTTTAACAGAGATTTCCTTTGGCTCACGTCCACGCAAGCCAGGAATTGATACAATTTCATTTTCGGTTGATTCATCTGCCAAAGCCGATCCAAATCTGGTTTTTAATAGTTCAGCTTGATTTTTCATCACATTACACCCTTCCTTGATATCCTCGGTAATGATGTTACCACCGTAAGGAATAATGGCTGTGTGACGAATAATATTTTCATGGAAGATTGCAACATCTGTTGTTCCTCCTCCTATATCTACTAGTGCAACTCCAGCTTCTAATTCTTCATCACTCAATACGGAATGGGCAGAAGCCAATGGCTCTAGTGTTAATTCTGAAACCTTAATCCCAGACTTTTCTACGCATTTATATATGTTCTTCGCAGCAGTAATTTGCCCTGTTATAATGTGATAATTTCCTTCGAGTTTAACACCTGCCATTCCAATTGGATCTACAATCCCTGGCTCATTATCTACTGTAAAATCTTGAGGTAAAACATGTATTATTTTATCCCCTGGACTTACCGACAGCTTGTGCATGTCCTCTTCCAGTTTGTCTAAATCTGTTTGTGCAATTTCTATCTCAGCATTGTTTCGGATAATCATACCCTTATGTTGTAAACTGTTGATATGCGCCCCTGCAATTCCAACATGAACGCGGTGAATGTCAACATTCGAATTTTTTGATGCTTGCGTTGTAGATTCTATTATGGCGTTAACCGTTTTGTCGATGTTGGAAACAACACCTCGTGTTACTCCGCCGTTTGTTGGTACTTGGCCTAATCCCAAAATATCCACTTTGCCGTAATCACCCATGCGACCAACAATCGTACAGATCTTGGTGGTTCCAATATCTAATCCAACTATGATTTTGTTTTCAGCCATGCTACTTTTTACAAATTACTTGATCTCTATATTTCAGGTTAATCTCTCGATATTCCTCCCAACCTATGTTTGTAGATGCACGTTGGTAAAACTGTTTAAGTTTTTGAAGCTTCTGTTTTAACCTATCGTTGTCACCGACTACTACTTCGTGTCCGCCCATTTGGGTGGTGAAGATTATATCTCCATTGGGTCTGACAAATATCTGTTCAATAAAGGAGTTCCAGAAGGTAGACTGATTAACATACTCCATGAATGTGTATAGTTTACTGTCCAAACTTGGGGTGATGCATCCAGTGGCAACTTTAACATCTGCAGTATGCCTTTCTGAAAGCGGGAAAGGAAGTCCATCTTCATCTAGATAATAACTTCTTCTTCCATCTGGGATAACCCTGAGAATTGCAGTTTTTTGTTTGATTTCAATGGCCAACTTCCCATCCATTTTGAAGTAACAGTCGGCATTTCTGACAAAATGATTCTTATTTAAGGCAGCTTCAATTTTACTTAAGTCAATCTCCTTAATACGTTTTCCGATAAAGCGAATGGTGTCTTTTTCTAGGTACTGTTGTATTTCAACTTTAGAAAGAAATGCGGGTTGGTTATGGTGAAACGATACCTCAAAATCTTGACAAACTTGACCTGTGTATTTGTTCTTAAACATAAAGAACAGCGCGGTTATCACAACAAGGCTAATTCCCAAAACAATCCAACGTAACATGAAATTTTTCATTTGGGTTGAAGTGTTTCTTTTAGGGGTTGAACCAATTTGTCTATATCACCAGCTCCTAGCGAAAGCAATACTTGTGGCCTGGTAGAGGATACTTTTTCAAGAATAGAGGTGCTGTCGAGCAGGGATTTTTTGGTCGTTATTAATCCCAACAATGTGTTACTTGTTATGCCATCAATGGGCAGTTCACGTGCCGGATAGATATCCATCAGTATCACCTCATCTAAAGCCGACAAACTAGCTGCAAATTCGGGCATGAAGTCACGGGTGCGGGAATAAAGGTGTGGCTGGAAAATACCGGTTATTTCGGCGTCTGGATATAGCTGCTTGGTGCTCGATATTATAGCATCAAGTTCTGTTGGGTGATGGGCATAGTCGTCTATATAAACCACATCGTCTTCTTTTAGAATGTATTCAAACCGCCGTTTTACACCTTTAAATGTGCTCAGTGCAGTACGCAAATCATTTTCATTTACACCAATTTCCGTAGCAATTACTGACGCCACTACAGCATTTTCGACATTATGCCGACCGGGAATTCCAAGGGTTAAGAGGCGATATACACCGTCCTCTAAATACAAATCAAAAACAAAAGACTGGTTGTGTATATGCACGTTACGCGCGCTAATGTGTCCACGTTCAATTCCATAGGTTGTTATTGGCCGATTGAAACTGTGTTGCCCATCAATGTGAACATATAGTTTTCCGGATTCATGTACCAAATTGCCAAAATCAACAAAGGATTCAGTAAGGTTTTCTTGCTTCTCATAGATGTCCAAATGATCTGCATCCATATTTGTTATCCCGGCGTATGTTGGGCGCAAAGTCAAAAATGAACGATCAAATTCGTCTGCTTCCGTTATACTGATACTTGAAGTATTGGCCTTTAAGGAATTCCAGTAGTTGCTGTTGTAGTTCGTAGCTATTCCGCCCAAAAATGCAACGTGAGGGATTTTAGCCGTTGTGAGAATATGAGACAAAAGGCATGACGTAGTTGTTTTGCCATGCGTGCCAGCGATGGATAAGTTGGTCGTATTTTTGGTTATGATGCCAAGCGCTTCAGATCGTTTTATGACAGGATACCCTAAACCTAAAAGGTGTTGTTTAATTTTTGAAGTCGAAGGTATTGCAGGTGTATACACAACCAAAACCGTAGAGGCATCGTGTCCAGCTAATGAGGTGTCGGCCCATTCCACGGCATCTTCAAAAGTGATTTGAATTCCTTCGTTTTCTAACGCGTCGGTAATGCTTGTTTTGGTTTTATCGTATCCGAAAACTGGTTTGCCAACGGATTTAAAATAACGTGCCAGTGCACTCATTCCAATTCCGCCAATGCCAATAAAAAAAACGCTATGTACGTTATTTAAATTCAAGGTGTAATCAACTTTTCTATTTCTGTAACTATGGCATCTGTGGCCCCAACTCGACCCAGTGATTTAATCTTAGTAGCCAAACTGGCCATTTTGTTTTTATCTGCCAGTAAATTCAACGCCAAGGGAACCAAATCTTTAGCAGCGTCAACGTCTTTTACAATTAGCGCGGCCGATTTATGAACCATTGCCATTGCATTTTTTGTTTGATGATCTTCTGTAACATTAGGGCTTGGCACAAGAATACAAGGCTTGCCCAATGCACTTAATTCAGATAAGCTAGAGGCACCTGCTCTTGAAATAACCAAGTCAGCGGCGCGGTAAGCAAGATCCATCTCTTTTATAAAAGTAGTTTGCTTGCCATATACTTCTTTAGTTGTCTGAAAGGATTTCCCTGTTTGCCATAAAATTTGAACCCCTTCTTCTTTCAGTAGGTTTAAATCTTTCTCTATCGCTAAATTGATAGTACGTGCACCTAAACTTCCGCCGATAATCAATATTGTTGGAACGTCTTCTAATTCAAAAAAGGCCCTTGCTTCAACCGGTGTTTTGACACAAGTTAAAAGCTGTTCGCGAATT
>JBLING010000109.1:0-8021 GCA_047639155.1 bacterium | reverse complement strand
GGTCACCAATTTTCAAGAATGACATCAATCCACTTGATGTTCCTCCTCCACTTAGTTTTTCTCCAGCCCCTCTAATTGCCGAAAAGTTTGTTCCAACACCAGAACCATATTTAAAGATTCGTGCTTCACGCACCCATAAATCCATTATACCGCCGTCATTTACCAAGTCGTCTTTTACCGATAAAATAAAACATGCGTGTGGTTGTGGGCGCTCATAAGCTGAAGTTGATTTTTTCAACTTCCCTGTATCTGGGTCACAGAAATAATGTCCCTGTGGTTTCCCTGTAATGCCGTATGAATTGTGTAATCCCGTATTGAACCATTGAGGTGAATTAGGTGCAGCATGTTGCGCAGTAATGCTGTATACCAATTCGTCGTAAAATACTTGAGCGTCTTTTTTTGAATCGAAGTAGTTGGATCGTTCTCCCCAAGTCCTCCAACAATCCGCCAAACGGTGGGATACTTGCTTGATTGAGTTTTCAGCACCCATACTTCCATCGGGTTGTGGTACACCTGCTTTTCTAAAATATTTTTGAGCTAATATATCCGTAGCCACTTGAGACCAAGCTTTTGGTACTTCCACATCATCCATTCTAAAAACCGTGTCGCCACCTGGGTTCTGAATAACCGAACTTCTTACTTCGTAATCGAATAATTCATTTGCTGGAACACCATCTTTGGTGAAATACCGGTCGAACTTGAGACCTTTGTTACTGCTTAAATTTGTCTTCTTCTGGCTCATACAATGCGCGTTACTTTTTAATCTTACGGGATATCTACTACTTACTAAACGAGAAAAATGTTTAGTGGTTTTTGCTCAAAAGTAGCTTCAGTATACATGACTTTCCGATTACACTTTTCCACAGATAAAAAAAATTGTACGTTTAATCTGACGTGCTTGTGTTGATAACAAATACTTAACATTTTGTGCATATTAAACCACAAAACCTAACGAACTGAGAGCCAATAAAGTGCAGACCAAATGGGCAAAAAATATTTTTAACACATTGGTTTTGATAAATATTTTAACCACTTAAATCCATATAAATCATAACGGTTTGAAAATAACTTACTTGAAACCTGAGTTCGGTTATTATTTGGGCATACGGTTTCTTTAAATTCATTTCAGGCGAGGCGTTTTGTCGAAGCTTTAACGCGTTAAAGCGAGAGAAAACAACTTGGAGCGAAGTGAAGTTTTACAAATCCCGTTGGGGAAGTTCACTAATCAGCTTTTTTCTGCGTAAAAATTATTTGATACAGCCTGCTATATCTGCGTATATCTTACTTGAAACTAACTCAATACTGAACTTCCGTTGCTCTAAAGAATAACCGCACTCAGGTTGGAAAATAATTTTACTTTCTTTGTAGGGTGATGGACAAAAAAATTGCAGATTTCATTCAAAGCAATAAAAGAACTGGCAAAAAATTATTAGCCGTTCTTATTGACCCCGATAAAGCTAGTCCATCTCATTTACAAAACGTCTTACAGCCAGATAATGTTGCCAAAATAGATTTAATATTTATCGGCGGCAGCGTATTGACTTCTGGTAACATTCACGATGCCATTGACATGGTAAAATCGATTTGTGATGTTCCTTGTGTTATTTTTCCCGGTAGTCCAGATCAAATTTCATCTAAAGCAGACGCGATACTGTTACTTTCTCTTATTTCTGGAAGGAACCCAGAGCTTTTAATCGGTAAACACGTTGAATCGGCGCTTAGGTTGAAGCAGTCTAACTTAGAAATTCTCTCTACTGGTTATATCTTAATTGATGGAGGAGCAACAACAACCGTATCATATATATCTGGCACCTCGCCAATACCCGCCGACAAACCAGGCCTGGCAGCCATGACAGCATTAGCAGGTGAACAACTCGGATTACAAATCATATATATGGACGCCGGTAGCGGTGCTAAAACACCAATCCACAAAGACACGATTTCTGCTGTACGTAAACACACAACACAACCGATTGTTGTTGGTGGAGGTATAAGGTCCATTGAAGGAATTAAAAATGCGTGGAATGCAGGTGCAGATGTGGTGGTTATCGGGAATCGGTTGGAAGAAGACCCACACTTTTTGCAGAAACTTTAAGTCTGCAATCTAGTTTACCTTAATAAATTTTGCAGTAGCAACGACCTCTTCCGTAAATATATGAATGAAATAAAGTTGAGGTGGCAAAGATGAAACATCTATGGGTTTAGAAGCGTCACCTACCGTTATCATTTCACCAATTTCATTCGATATTTTATACGTTCCTTTCAATTCATCTGAAATAAACAAAGTAGTAGACACTGGATTTGGGTATATATCAATGTGAGTTATCGGTTTGTTTTCGCGAGGCACATTAGCACTTCTATAAGTCATATTTTGAATATGGCTTTCATCACAGTAGTCTCCTGGTGTATAGTGATAAAATGAACTATCAAGGTAGAAAATATCTTTGTCTTTACATATAGAAATTAGAGACAAATCAGGCGGATATCCGATAATATTTTGGTATAAAATACCTCTTGATGATCCAACACCTTCGATAAATCTAAAATAACCAAAAGGTCGGTTGGGAAATGATTCTTTAAAGCCTCTAGCGTACTGTGTAACTCTTGGTTTTCCGTCCTGATATGTTTTGATTTTAACCGAATCAATAATACATGTATATGCTTGAAGGTTTTCACTCTGTGGATCAAAAGAAAATAATGTATCTCCTTTATCTAAACCAAAGTCATAGAACAGTACATCTTTGACGGTATGCATAATTCTGTTAGTATCTGTATAAAAGTTCCCGGTGTAATAAACCTTTCTGTCCGTAACGCGCAACTTGTAACTTAAGGTGTCAAGATTTTTCCAACTTTTGCTGTCTTCTTTATTTCTAAAAATCGTGTAATATTCATCACCCTTTATTACAGAATCCAAACGAACTGTTTCCTTAAAATAAGAGCTGTAAGTTACCGTTCCTAGTTGTATACCACGTCTAAGCGTAAAATATTCCGCCCCATCGGTAAATGCAGATTGGCTGAAGCTACAAGTAGAAAGTGTTAAGACTGCAACAGTTGCTAAAATGATATTTTTCATGTTTGGTTATTGGTTGTCACAATGTACAAATAATCCTTCATCGACCCAAAAATATCAAATCTTTATGGCTTTAATCTGGGACTAAATGATCCTCATCACTTTCGCTCGTAGTGGCGTCAGCATTGAGAACTGGTATGATCACAGATCTCGACAAAACAAAGCCAATAATCAGTAACAGTGGCCCAACAATATATGGAAGATAGTAACTCACGCCATAAATGGCTCCTCCAATAGCAGGTCCTAAAACACGACCTATCGATCCAAAAGATTGATACAACCCCGTAAGTTGCCCTAACTCATTTGGTTTGCTCATTTTAGTGATTAATGACATCAACGCTGGATTGATAAATCCATTCGCCAAAGCGATTAACCCTATGGCCATCAGTTCCCAAGGGATAAACAAATCATCTTGAAAAAATGGCATGGCAAACAGTCCAACAGCCAACAGTGACAATCCTATGGTTAACATTTGCTTTTCCCCAAATCGTTTTGCAATTCGACCTACGAGTAAGCCCTGAACCAACGCACTACTTATTCCTATGAACATAAAAACAAAGCCAATTTGTTTCTCGTTAAAAAAACTGTGATCACTCCATAACAAGACAGCCGTTACCTGCATCATCGAGAACGCTGAAATAAAAATTAAGTTGATGAAAAACAACCTGCTGATATCTGGTTTTTTCAGCTGGGTCATAATCGCAGTCATGATATTCGTGCGTTTGGCATTTATGTTCTTTTCCTTCAGGGATTCAGGTAGGAAAAAATACGCGACTATAAAGTTGACCATTGACAGCCCTGCAACAACATACCCAAGTATTTCTATGCCAAAATCTGCCTTTAGAAATCCACCTATAGGCGGACCAAAAACAAAACCTAAACCAAACGCAGCACCGATGAATCCCATACTTTTTGCCCTGTCTTTTGGTTCTGTAATATCACCAATGTATGCTTGTGCAGCTCCAATATTCGCAGAGCCAATACCAGAAAAGATTCTAGACAAAATGAGTATTAATATCGTTTCCGTTTGGGAGAAAATTAGATATGCTGATGCTGTGATTAAAATGCTGGTTAAGATGATCGGCCGTCGTCCGTGACGATCACTCATTCTGCCCCAGAAAGGTGAAAATGAAAAATTCATCAAAGCATATATGGCCGCGATAAAACCTATTTGCATGTCGCTGGCACCCAAATCTCCAGCAAATGTTGGCAGAATGGGTATGATTAAACCAAACCCTAGCAAGTCTAAAAATGTGGTGAGGAAAATTACACCAAGGGCCGGCTTATTTTTCATATGATGTTAAACAGCAATAATAGAAGTTAGTTTCCTAAGGTGGTAAATAAAAAAACCCCTGCTAGTGCAAGGGTTTCTTTAATCAGTAATATTGTTCTAAATTACTTTTTCAATAGATCTCGGATCTCCATCAACAAAGCGTTGTCAGAAGGTCCTGCTGGTGCTTCAGGTGCAGCTTCAACTGGCTTCTTAGTCTTGTTGTACGCCTTAATTAGCATAAACATTACCAAACCTACAATTATCAAATTGATAATTGAGTTGATCCACTTACCATACATAATTGCATTTTCTGCAACTGCCGCTACGCCTTCAGAGGCTGCAATAGCTGGGTCCAATACCATTTTCAAACTTGCAAAGTCAATACCTCCAGCAAAATGGCCAACAAACGGCATAGCAATGTCATTAACGAAACCGTTAATAACCATCCCAAGTGCTCCAGCCATAATAACAGCCACTGCGAAATCAATCACGTTGCCTGTCATAATAAAATTTTTGAATTCCTTTAACATATTATTTCTGTTTTAGTGGCGCAAATATAATCCCTTAAAGGGATAGCGCCTAAAAAATGCGCGATTATGTCGTAGGCGATGTAGTTTTTTCTAGTTGACTAGCTTCTTTAAAAGTTTCTTTTTTACCGCTTTTTTGTTCACCACAACCGACACTGTTTTCATCTTCATGTAGTCTGAACTCATAAGGTAATACCCTTCGAATCCAGCTTTTGTGCTCCATGAGTTTTTAACAATGTAGAACTCCCGACCATCCGAATATTTTGCTTTACCCACAACATGCATTAGGTGGTCATCTGTAGTAGTCAAGTTGTCAAACCCAACTTGTCGCAATGCTTGATTTGCAGGATCTTCTAAAGGTACTGCGGGGGCTTGATTTAATAGATTAGTATCATTGGTGTTAAAGGCATACCCAGCTATGCGCATAAACCCTCGTTCGCTTACGTCTCCGTCCCATTCAATAGTGTACCCATTGGATAAGGCATTGTCCATAACCTGCATTAATTCTTCTAACGGAATATTATTGTATCTGCCATTACTAAAATTATCAGGCACTTCAACTATAAATTTCTCATTAAAAGGCTGGTGCGTAAAAGACGTAAATCCAACGTATTTCCCCATGTCTAAGTCAAGTACCTGTTGTGCAAATGACTGCGGGTTGTAGGACATACCGTTATATTCAAATACTGGTTTTAGGGCGCCCATATGATCATCTAAGATTATAACAAAACCATCCATCCAATGCGGTTCAACTGGGCGTGATTTCAAAATACTATCTAAATAGGTTTTTAATGTATTCACTAAAGTGCTGTGGTCATGTTTTTCTGAGCCAATTTTCCCCGAATAAGCTGATTCGGGCATCATGCCATATTTTATATATGACGTTACCACATCATGGGCTAAGCTACCTTGGCTAAAATTGGAACCTCCATGGTATCGGATATATTTAACCGCTTTCTCAACATATATCATCCGAACCGTATACATCTCGGACAAATCGATTACCTGACCATTTTGTTTTAGCACCTCGGATTCAAGAAACGAGCTGGTTGAAAAACTCCAACACGTTCCTGTTTTATCTTGACTTTTCACTTCAGTGTTCTGACACATATGAATTACTTCAAACCCCTCTGGAAACGCAGGTGCCTGTCCAAAGGACAATAAAGAAGTTATTAAGAAGCCAATAATTAAGATTTGTCTCATTTTGTAATTTTTTACAAAAGAACACCCGTAATACGGTTTATCAAAACAGACGTTGTTGTATGGATATTTGTTCAACAGTTGCGGTTGCTGAAACGAAATACCACCTGTTGTTTGAAATGCATTTGCATCGATAGCGTTTTCGCAGTTTTACTCCCTTTTCAAACACCAAGCCATTGGATAATTTGAACCGTGATCCTTCTGGAAGTGATTCCACAAAGAGTTGGGGGTGGGCATCAAATTTGGCCAAAGCCCGCATTAATGAAATATCAACACAACTACTGGCAGCTGGGTTAATTAAGTATTGCTCCAAAGCTTTTTCAATTGTTTCAGGAAAAACATCCTCTTTTAGAAATGGAACGAGGAGGGCTTTAAAATCTTCTTTCCACTCCTTCCCATGTGGTTTTCTAGTATTTTTAAATCGATTCCAGGTTTCCAGATGTGCAAATTCATGGAGAACTGTAATTAAGAAAGAATAGGGGTTTAAGTCGGCGTTCACAGATATACGATGCCCTTTGTTGCCAAATGGGGGGCGATAGTCGCCAAGTTTCGATTTACGTGGTTTTGAAATTCGAAAGCGCACATTGTCTTTTTCTACTCTATCCCAGATTAACGACGCAACACCAGCTGGAAGATATTCTTCAAGTAAAGCGATATGTTTATTCACTTAACGCGCACTTTTAACACACACTACACAACGAATACTATCAGGTACAATCAGTAACTTTTCTTCTTCTATAGATTCACCACATTGTCGACATAACCCGAAAGATGGTTGACCAATTTCCTTTAAGGCCCGTTGCAAACGCAAACGTCGGTTTTTTGAGTTACGTAACGCAGCCTCATTCACCGATTTGTTGTTTATGGCATCCATTCGACTTATCCTTCCTATTGCATTTTCCGGCGCAATTGGTTTCGTCAACTCTGTGTAGGTAACGATATCCTGATCAAGATGCTCCAACTGCTCAATTATCTTGTTTTCAATATATTTCAGTGTTTTACTATCCAAACTAGGTGATTATTTCTGTCGTTGCAATTTACAAATACAATATTACTCTTGAATACTTTCAGTGCAATGACTCATTCACAAAATGCGATATTAACATCGGTAGAACTGCTGACATGGCATTACTTCTGATTAAAATAGGGAACTGCTTATCCTTAATTATACCAGAATGCAGATACACTGCACAATAGGAGATTAATATTGTTCAAAAATAAGAGAAATGAACATATTAGAATTTGTCGATAAATTTCCAACGGAAGAAAGTTGTAAATCTCATTTTCGAAATCAACGAGAGCGCGAGGGTATTATTTGCAAGAAGTGCAGAGGAGAGAAGCATTATTGGCTGAAGGCCAAATGGCAGTGTTCCGAGTATGAATTTAGAACAACCTTGCGAAGCGGAACAATGATGAAGCATGGCAAACTACCGTTTCGGAAATGGTATTTAGCGATGGCCTTTATGCGTTTTAGTAAGAAAGGGATATCAGCCAAGGAGTTGCAACGTCAGCTCAACCACAACAGGTATGAGAGCATTTGGAGCATGATGCACAAAATACGAGAGGCAATGGGTAAACGTGATGACTTATATAATCTTGAAGGTATGATTGAGTTTGATGAGGGATATTTTGAAGTTGCTACACCAGAAGGAACTGTACTCAAGCGAGGTCGGGGTAGTCAAAAACAGCGTACTGTAGCAGTAATGGCTGAATCTGTGCCATTGGAAAGTATCGAAACGGGAATAAAATCCAAACAATGTAGATATTTCAAGATGAAGGTGATAAAAGATCATAGAGCAGAAATGGTTGATGAAAACATTGAATTAAATTTTGATGAAACCCATATTGTTTTCAGCGACCAAAGTACGAGTTACGTTAATATAGCTGACTATGTAGAGATCCACATTACAGAAAAGTCAAGCCCTCACACCACAAAAACAACCTTACAATG
>JBLING010000108.1:0-8041 GCA_047639155.1 bacterium | reverse complement strand
CAATAAGTCGATTTGTCTGTTAAGTTCTAACCGTTGCATTTTTAGCTCTACTACCCGAATTGTGCGTTCTTCGTTTAGGTTCGATTCCATCGCAACAGTATCAGTAGCAAGCGTTGATTGGGCATAAACAGCCACGGCCAAACAACATAGAACCACACATAACAATGCCTTAATCATTTCAATTTCAAATCAATAGGGTAGTAATAAAGCGTAAAATGAAATGTAAATATTGTGTCAATCAGAAATTATGACAAAGCTTATCTTATAGGAATTGGCATAAATTATACCGAACTTGCTGACACTATAACCAACTATGCAAAAACTACTGATCTTCTTATTGTCTTCGATCATGTTCTTAATTGGAACAAAATTGCAGGCAGCAAATGTGATTGGTGCCGATATAACCTACACCTGTGATTCTGCATATGTATACACGTTTAAGATTGTTTTTTATCGGTATTGCGGTGGTATCCCATTTTCTGATCCAAGTGATTCGACTAGACTTGTTGCCACTAAGACAAAAGTATTTGAAGAGGTAAGTTTAACCAGACAATCAATTATTGATGTAACACCTTTGTGTAACACTGCAACGTCCGGTTGCGACCCAGCAAACACTTCTGAGACGGGGGAAGGCATAGAAGCTCATACTTACACAGTTCATGTTGATTTTAAGAAAGCTCCCTATAATAATTTATTAAAAAATGGCAACTGTGAAGTCCGACTTGAAACTGGATTATGTTGTCGTAGTGATAGTATCACTACAGGCGCGGCCAATAAAAGGTTTTACACTTTTGCGCAGCTAGATCTATGCAAAGCGACAACCAACAATTCACCGCAGTTTGTCAAACCCGCCAATGCATCAGTCTGCTGCTATCAACCGATATATACGATGGTTGGAGCGCATGACATATTAGACAACGATTCGTTATCATATTCTTTTGCACATCCGTTAGAAGATTTTAACAAGCCAATTGCTTTTAATAGTAGTAACTACAAGTATTATTTCCCATTTCAGTCATATTATCCTGGATACTTAAGGCCACCATATACCAACATAAATGCAAATCCACCTATTGGCATTTATTTAGACAAATCTTCGGGTTATCTTGTTTGGACACCTTCCAATTGTGATGAAGTAACCGTTGCAGTTTTGGAAATTAAAGAATGGCGGAGAGATTCCTCAGGAACATTTCAGGTAATTGGAACGACCAGGCGCGATATGCAATTTACCACCATTAATTGCCCTGGAAATAATCCTCCAAGAGTCTCCTCTAAACAGAACATATACATAGAACCATTTACATGGTCAACGGATTATTGTTTCAAAATATCAACTGATGATAAAGTAAGGCGACGACCTGACGGTTCTTCTCCTCCACCAGACACCGTAAAATTTGACACCCCAGATCTACCAAAAGGTTTCTCCTTTAACATTAACAGCCCAAATGCGTTACATCAATCAGCCAACGTATGCATAGATATTACAGAAATTGATCGCAAGAAATTGACTAAAAACGCATTTCATTTGCCCTTTACGGTTAGGGACAATACTTGTCCACAAAATAGTGTTACTTCTCATTTGGTCCGATTCGAGTTCGACAAATCCATAGTAGGAAAAATAGTCGGAAGTGTGATTGACGACCAGGATAGTAATTGCACACTCGATACAACCGAATCAAACTTGTATCGTATGAGGAAAATTGGATTCTCACGAGTAGATCTCGATCAAAAAGAAACCTATAACGGAAAATTTGAATTGTTTCTTGACACAGGAACAACTGAAATTAAATTATTACCCAATCCTTGGTTTGATGACCATTGTGCTTCCCAAACTATTCAAGTGCAATATGACTCCATATATCCAGTTCAGTTTTATTCAAAACTTAAATATGGCATTTCTGGATATGTCTTCACCAACGAAGGGTTGTGTGCGCCGCATAAAAATGCCCGTCCATTTCAGAACCAAAAAATTGCCGCTCAACCTGGCAAACATATTATATCTACCGACAATAACGGCTATTACAACTTTCATTTACCCCCTGGTAAGTATACCATATCACCGCTAAACGATACAACTTTTTGGTCTTCTTCAACGTGCGGCGGTTCTCAAACAGTTGTTTTAAACAAATATGAAAACATCCAAATTGATACGTTTTGGAATACCCTTTCGGATGTTTCAGATTTATCAGTTTCCATCGGTTTTAATAATGGGAATCGGGTCCAAAGAGGTAGTGACTGTATAGCAAGTTTGAATATCACAAACAAATGGACATCCCCTATTGATACTGTTATTATTACAGTCCAAACAGATGATGACTTGGTTAACCTAAGTAAATCATGGGTTTCGCTTGGAAGCGGAAAATACGAGTCTTCATTTTACAATGTCCAACCAACGGAAATTGAAAGGAGATCCCTTTTCTTAAACACACACGACACAAGTTATGGATCGGGAGATACAATATTATTTGACGTGATCTCAGATATTCGATCAAAGAAAAAAGACTATGATTCGACTAACAACAAGGCTAAATCGTTTCTTAGAATTGTAGCACCATACGATCCAAATTTGAAAACCGCGCAACCTGATAGTATTTTTACTACAACCAATAGAAGTTTAACGTATACTGTTCAATTTCAAAACGAAGGAAATGCTTCCGCAATAGATGTTGTTGTTCGAGATACAATTTCTGACTTATTAGACCTGTCAAGTTTTGAGTTATTATTTGCAAGCCATAAGGTTGAATACATAATTGAAGGCAAACACATCTGGTTCTTTTTTGAAGACATTAACCTCCCACCAAAATCAACAGACCTTGCAGGCAGCAGTGGTAGTGTAAGGTTCAAAATCAATCTCCTGCCAAACATTCGTGAAGATGTGTTCATTAAAAATCGTGTTGGTATATATTTTGATTTTGAGGATGTTGTATTAACGGATTACCAAATAAATCACTTCAAATCTCCAATTGAATTTATCGACACACTAAAGCCGTTTTATTGCCACAACGACACCCTGTTGCTTCCTTTCCTTGTGTGGTTTAAGCCCAATAGTGACAATAAATTCATTCTTGAAATGACTGACTTATCCGGGGCTTTTTCAACGTTTGCTCCTGTTGATAGTATGCAATCAAACCAAACTAAAAACTCCTTTGCATTCCCTATTTCAAATATACCAACATCTGGGAATGGTTACCGATTTAGAATTAGGTCAACTTCCCCGCAAACAGAAATGTTTATAACGGCTTATTCCGATTCAATTTCAACAGAAATTCTTAAAACTTCTTTGGCTGAAAGTTCCAACACTGTTATATGTCAAGGTTCTTCAATCATTGTTAAGCCTACCGAAAACTTTTACAACAACACCTGTTATTTAAATGGCAAAGCCATTCTATCTGGTTCATCGGTAACTTACACAACGGATTCAATGTCTCATGGCGACTATGTCTTTTTCAAGCATGCCACGAAACTTGGTTGCTATGCATTTACTGATACAGTCAATTATACCGTGTTCGCCAAGCCAACGATATCCATCAATACCGTAGATTCCATTTACTGCGATTCTATAAAAACTGTTCATATAGAAACAGCAACTCAATATTCCGATGGCTTTGTTTTTTCAGACACAGTTGTTTGGAATTTCGGCGATGGCTCGACTTGGACTGGTAACACTTCAGACAAACGAATTGCTCATAATTATACAACTGGCAAACATGATATGCTGGTTTCTGTAGCGAATGGAATATGCTCTGATTCTGCTTCTACCAGAATCTATGTAGGTGTAAAACCGAATCCAAGTTTAATTGCGGTGACAAGCGAAATTTGTCAAAATGAACCGCTGAATATAGTTGTAAAGAAAAACTCGCAATTTAAGTTTAAAGTTGATTCAAGTTATTGGGACTATGGCGATGGAAGCACCTACATTTCAGATGATGGTTCAAGTCAACCATATAAATTTTCCAACGCTGGTGAATACATCGTTAAATATGTGATGTATAGTCAAACTTGTATGAGTGACACACTTTCTTTAAAAATAAAAGTTCATAATAATCCGAAAGGGACAATCATACCAAAAAACTTTAGCGCCTGTTTACCAAATGCCGAATTCAGTTTTAAGTCTAATATTTCAGGTTATTACAGGACAGTTAAATGGGTGACTGACACTAATGAATATTTCAGTGATACTTTTACAACAACATATACGACAATTGGCCAAAAGATAATTCGCTTAATTGTTGCTAATACTAGATTTTGCATTGACACGTCGTCAGTCACGGTCAATGTTAATGAACAACCAGTGGCCTCGTTTGAACTTAAAACATCAGATGGATTTGGCATTGAAATAAATAATTCGTCAATAAGAAGTAATCGACACTACTGGACAATAGACACAACAAACTTCGAAAACAATGATGCCACATTCCAGCACTTCTTCACCCAAAATGGAGACTATATTATTCGATTGATAGCGGAATCCGTCGAAGGGTGTTTAGATACTATCGAGGATATTGCAACCATTGCTCACGACTATGTTTTTCATGTTCCAAACACATTCAGTCCCAACAATGATGGACTAAATGAAACCTTCAATCTTGTTCCGAACGATTTAATTAAAACCGTTGAGTTAAGATTGTACGACCGGTTTGGTGTTATGGTGGTTAAGTCAAAAGACAAAAACAACCTCATCTATAAAGATCTTGTCCCTGGTGTGTATTTATTGAATATCGACATCATTGCGATCGATGGTAGGAAACATGTGTATTCTGGGGTATTGCATGTTTGGTAAAAAAGAAAGAGCAGTACATGATTACATGCACTGCTCTTTTATATATCTTTCTAAGCGTCTAACGCTGCAGCACCACCAACGATTTCAAGAATCTCACCAGTAATAGCTGCTTGTCGTGCTTGGTTGTATTTCAATTTCAATTTTTCAATCAACTCTCCTGCGTTTTCAGTCGCCTTGTCCATAGACACCATTCGTGCTCCATGTTCTGACGCTAAAGAATCTAAACACGCTTTATACAATTGCGTTTTGACTGCTCGGGGAACTAGATCATACAAAATTTCAGTTTTATCTGGCTCAAAGATGTAATCCGTAGTTGTCTGTTTTGCACCTCTTGATTCGTATTTCTCTATCTCAACGGGTAGCATTTTTTCAACCTTAACGATTTGCGTAGCTGCGTTTACAAAATGATTGTAAATCACACGAACTTCATCAAAATCGCCATTTTTAAACCTTTCAATAATGCCTTCAGCAACGTCAAACGTGCTATCTGCGTCGATGGTTAATAAGTGGGCCATGTTACTGGTATTCAAAGAATATTCTCCTCTTTTGAAAGGGTCGTACGCTTTTTTACCAATAAACATTACTTCAAAGTCAACGCCGCTTGCTTCGTACCGTCCTTCTATAAGTCTTTTTGTAGCCTTGATTACGTTTGAATTAAACGCGCCACATAATCCTCTATCCGAAGAAACAACCACTATTAGCGCCTTCTTTGGCTCTCTATATTGAAAATACGATTTTAAGTTATCGTCGTCTTTAGCACTATCTCCTAGGTTTACTAAAATCTCGTTCAACTTTTCTGCATACGGTCTCATTTTGTTGATAGCCGTTTGTGCTTTACGCAACTTAGTCGCCGAAACCAATTTCATGGCTTTGGTAATTTGCTGCGTCGATTGGGTTGACGATATTCTATTCCGTACCTCTTTTAAGTTAGGCATAATGCGCTTGTTTTAAATTATTCAGCGTAGTTTTTAGCAACTTCCGCACCAATAGTTTCCAACGTTCCCGTTATTTCATCGCTTAATGTACCAGCACTCAATTGTGCCAATGTATCAGGACTTTTCTTTGCTAAAGTTTCTAAGTATTCAGTTTCGAAAACACGTACCTTATTTACAGGTACATTTTTCAATAATCCTTTGGTACCTAAGTATATAATAGCCACTTGCTGACCAACAGACAATGGTGAATATTGACCTTGCTTCAACACTTCCACGTTACGTGAACCTTTATCCAATACCGCTTTAGTAGCTGCGTCCAAATCAGATCCGAACTTCGCGAATGCTTCTAACTCTCTGTATTGTGCTTGATCAAGTTTCAACGTACCTGAAGTCTTTTTCATTGATTTTTTCTGAGCAGAACCGCCAACACGCGATACAGAAATACCTACGTTAATTGCTGGACGGACACCTGAGTTAAACAAATCACTTTCCAAGAATATCTGACCGTCAGTAATCGAAATTACGTTGGTTGGAATATAAGCGGATACATCACCTGCTTGCGTTTCAATAATTGGTAGAGCGGTTAAAGAACCACCACCTTTTACTAAAGGTTTCAAGTTATCAGGTAAATCGTTCATTTGGGCTGCAATCTCATCAGAACTGTTGATTTTTGCTGCTCTTTCAAGTAATCTCGAGTGCAAATAGAAAACGTCACCTGGATATGCCTCACGTCCTGGAGGACGTTTTAGTAGCAATGATACCTCACGGTAAGCAACTGCTTGTTTCGACAAATCATCATAAATGATAAGCGCTGGACGACCAGTGTCTCTAAAAAACTCTCCAATTGCAGCACCCGCCATTGGCGCGTAGAATTGCATTGGAGCTGGATCAGCAGCACTTGAAGCTACAACCGTTGTATATGCCATTGCACCTTTTTCTTCCAACGCTTTAACAACTTGTTTTACTGTTGAAGACTTCTGTCCGCAAGCAACGTAAATACAATATACAGGTTCTCCTTTGTCGTAAAATTCTTTTTGGTTGATAATGGTATCAATTGCAACAGCCGTTTTACCCGTCTGTCTGTCACCAATAATCAACTCACGTTGACCTCTACCAATTGGAATCATAGCATCGATTGCTTTAATTCCTGTTTGTAGTGGTTCCGTTACTGGTTCTCTATAGATAACACCTGGTGCTTTACGCTCCAAAGGCATTTCGTATAAATCTCCAGTTATTTCACCTTTACCATCAAGAGGTTTACCAAGTGTATTAACAACACGACCTAGCATTCCTTCTCCAACTTTAATAGAGGCAATTCGGTTTGTACGTTTTACCGTGTCACCTTCTCTTACTTCTGAAGATGCGCCAAGTAATACAGCCCCAACATTGTCCTCTTCAAGGTTCAATACGATTGCATTGATACCACTTTCGAATTCAATTAGCTCTCCAGATCTAACATTCGTTAAACCATGGATACGGGCAATACCGTCACCAACTTGTAATACTGTACCAATTTCTTCTAATTGGGCAGCTGATTGAACATTTGATAATTGTTCCTTAATGATCGATGATACTTCATCTGGTCTGATCTGAGCCATAACCTATTAATTATAAATTAATTGCTTTCTAATTTCTTTTAATTCTTTTGCGATGCTTAAGTCAAGAAGTTTATCATCAAACTGAATCACTATTCCGCCAATTACAGAAGAATCGATAATGTTTTCAATTTTTAGATCATCTTGCTTCACCAAGCCTTTTATATATCGCTTCACATTCGTCAATGACTTTTCCTCGAGCGCCATTGCCGATTTTACCGACACCTTTACAACACCTTTGTTTTGGTCATACATCTGAATGTACACTTTCGCGATGTTAGCCAGTTCCGATTCTCTTTTTCGGCTTATGACCAACGACACAAAGTTTTTTGTTAATGCATCTGCATCAGCAAAAATCATATTCAGCACAATTTCTTTGTCCTTAGCAGAAACAACAGGATTCAACAAAAGGCTGCGTAAGTCTTCACTTTCTTTCGCCAATTGGGCAAAAGCCACCATTTCGTCGTACACCTTTCCGTCTACCGACTGCGCTGATGCTAAGTCAATAAGTGATTTTGCGTACCGCGTTGCTACTCTACTAGACATATTACGATAATCGAGATTGTTTCATGTGCTCTTCAACAATTTCAGCTTGCTTGTCCTTATTCGACAATTCTGAGCGAAGAACTTTCTCTGCAATATCAATAGACAAAGCAGCCACTTGTGTCTTAATATCAGACATCGCATTTGCTTTTTCTTTTTCAATTTCTTGGCGTGCAGTTTTAACCAAA
>JBLING010000107.1:0-8069 GCA_047639155.1 bacterium | reverse complement strand
CCTGAGCCCGAAACCCCAGTAACAACTGTAAATTTGTTCCGCTTAATCTGTACATTGATATTCTTCAGATTGTGCATTCTTGCACCAACAATATCAATAACTTTTTCCGTTCTCTTATCCATATCTTAACCAACAACAAAATAACTCATTTGCTTTGTTTTTTAATCCAGTTCTTGTAAATAAAATTTTGTAAATCAATTTCCTTTTGCTATCTTAGTAGTTCATTAAAAGCACAAAAGCCTATACATAATATCTCTACTCTAAAAATTTTTACAATCGACTGATTTTCAGTCACGTAACACATTAGGAGGTATATATGAAGGAACAAATTAAAGACCGTGCTTTAATCAAGCAGTACATTCAAGGAAATGAAGCATGTTTAGAAATGCTTATCACTAAACACAAGAACAAAGTGTTTACTACCATTTTACTTATTGTTAATGATCGCTACATCGCTGAAGATTTATTTCAGGAAACCTTTATTAAGGTCATTAAAACGTTCAAATCTGGGAAATATAATGAAGAAGGTAAATTTTTACCTTGGGTGGTGCGTATAGCGCGTAACCTAGCCATTGATCATTTCCGTAAGTCAAAACGTATGCCAACCATTACTTCCCAGGATGGCGAAGACATCTTTAGAAGAATTGAAATCAGCGAAAGTAACCGTGAAGAGTCTTACATAAGAGATCAACGCGATGATACAGTTCGTCAGATTATCAATATGTTGCCACCTGAGCAAAAAGAAGTATTGGTATTGCGACATTATGGTGATTTGAGTTTCAAAGAAATCGCAAATTTAACTGGTGTAAGTATCAATACGGCACTTGGTCGTATGCGTTATGCATTAAATAACATGAGAAAAATAATTTCAGAAAAATCTATCTCATTGCAATAATTGTGTAATAAGGGCGTTCATTGGGTAAAGAAATAAATTTTACTTTATGGATAACACCTCTACTCTAAACAATCTTATTCAACTTTCATACTCAGAACTAGCTCAAGATGAGCGGTCTAAAGTATTAAATCAGATTTCATCTTCGGATGAATTGTGTGATGTATTCAGTCAGATTGAACAAATAAAATCTGCATTGAACAAGGAAATAGCGAGTCCACACCCAACGTCTGTTCAAATAATTTTAGAAGAATCTCAACGAACTGAGTTAGAAATGCACTAAACCATTCCTTCGGTTTGCAGTATTTCTGAAAGTCTTTCCACCACCAGTGGTTTGCAAATAAATCCGTTGACAACGTCGTACTTTTCGGATTTTTGTATGTCCTTGTTGTTGATTGATGAAGACAACATGTATACCTTAACCTTGTTCTCAAGCTTTACGTAAGCATCTAAAAAGTCCCATCCATTCATCTTGGGCATATTTATATCCAAGAATATAATGTCAGGTAACGTTGCTGCATTTGCGATTAAATCTGATAATGCATTTTCGGCTGAAGTAAAAGCTTTCACGACAATATTCTCTGCTGCAATACCAATCACTCTGGTATTGATCAGATTCTGAATTTCATCGTCATCAATCAAATAAATCATGTGCTTAACTAAAGTTCTTGAAAGTTAAGGTAAAAGTTGTGCCTTCTCCATATTTTGACGCTACTTTAATCTTGCCTTTCAGTTTATCTATTGTCTCTTTTACGATGTACAGTCCAATCCCTGTTCCTTTTGAACTCGAGCTTGCTCGATAAAACAATTCAAATATTGATGTCTGATGTTCCTTTTCAATACCTATTCCATTGTCAGAAACAGTAATCTGAGCAAGTTTTTCATTTGCTTCCACGTCAATATTTAAAAAACAATCTGGTTTCGAAGGATCCATATAACGAACCGCGTTTGATACCAAGTTGTTCATCACAACTGACAGTCGGTTATTGTCTGTAACGAATTTACTGGGTTGGTTCACATTTATTTTTATATCTAGCTTTTCAGCATTTTCAGAAAAACGATATTGATCAACTACTTCGTTAACAAATTCATTTAGGTTAATCTCATCTTTTGCTAATCCAAGTCGAGAGTTTCTAGAATAATTAACTATACTTTTTATGAATTCGTCGAGTTTCTCTAAACTTTTTTCTTGCAATCCGACGTAATGGGATGCCATTTCTGAAATCTCTTCCAGCCTAATTAGCTTAACCAATCCCATTACGTTGGCGATAGGTGCACGTAAATCATGGGCTGCACTATAGACAAACTGATCCAACTCTTGGTTAATCTTAATTAACTCCCCGTTTTGCTTGCGTATTTGCCGTTCAGACGTTTTACGCTCCGTTATGTCCTCAATAATGGTAACATTACCGTAATGCCTTCCAGCATCATCAAACAATGCGCTAGATGCTGTTTGGGCCACGATTTTCTCACCCGTTTTTATTTTATATTCTTTCTCAACAGAAACATACCGTTTAACACCAGATGCAAAATCTTCAGATATTTCGTTGTTCATTTTGCGGTAAGAGGGTAACAACATATCGTTTTCTTTAATGTGCTGCATGTCCTCTTCGGTGTATCCGAATATTTTGGTAAAAGACTCATTGATCTTCACCATTTCTTTTTCATAGTTGGTGTAAACTACGGCTAAGCTATTGCTATCGAACATGGTTCTATAACGCTCTTCACTCTCTCTTAACGCTTTTACAGATTCTTTCAAATCGGTGATATCTTGAATACCATAGAGTAAGTCCCCCCTTCCGTTAATATCTGAAAAATGTACATTAATGTTTAAGACGCGAGAATCTCCGTAATTGTTTTTGATAACAATTTCGCAAGTAAAACTGTCCAGTTTGTTTTTAATAGCAGTGAAAAGCTTTAAGGCCAAGTCATCAATTCCTTCTTGAATATAGCGCATTGGTTCAAACATTGCAGGATCTTGGTCCATTGGTAAACCAAAAATATCAGCTGCTTTTTGATTGAACCTTGTCACAACCCCAATTGATTCTTTATGGTCTGATATTACCGCTTTAAAATCATAGTTTGCTTTAATAACCGTAGCTATCAAATTTGGTGCACTTACTTCTACCCATCCGATAGAATCACTATTAAAAAAGTGCTTATAGCGTCGCTCTTGGTCGAGTATTTTATTTTCTGACTTTACTTCTTCCGTGATATTTTGAGCATAAATAATAATCCCCCCAATTGTTTGCTCATCAACATTCCACGGTTTTACGTCCCATCTGCACCACGCTTCATTGCCGCTTTCATCTGTAAACTGATCACGGTTCATGCTAATGGCTTTACCTTTTAGAGCTTGCTTATGTTGTAGTTTCCACCGCAGTGGAATGTGTGTATTTAGTTCGTAGTGATTTCTTCCAATTAAATCTTTACCAAACTTAGTTGGGAAAGTATCAACCCATTCCTCCGCAACAAATAAATAGTTCATATTGTTGTCCAACATCGCAACTGGAATAGGACTATCACGTACAAAAGCTTTGAGGTAGTTTTCTTGTTGTTCGAGAATAGCTTGGTGGATGTTGTTCTCAAATTTGAGCTCGTTTTCCTCAGCTTGTTTCGCAAAGTCCCTTTTTATTGATATGTCAATTATGCTACTTCGTATGAATGTTCCGTTTTGAGTAGGAAGTTTAAACGCACTTATCTCACAAGGAAGCAAAGTGCCGTTCTTAAGGCGTATTTGCCATTCGAACATTACGCGTTTGTTTGTTGTAACACACTTTTGCAGGTGACTTGCAGCCACTTCACTAGCATCTTGGCCATCCTTCATTGTACCTGGACTAAAATCACCCAAGTCAAGCGCCTTTATTTCTTCATTTGTATATCCACATAAAGCTTCAGCCTTTTCATTACCTGCAATGTATCTCCGCTTTTCGAAATCCAAAATAAGGACGGCTTGCGGTGCATTATTTAATACGGTATTTATGAGTTTTAAATCTGCGTTGTTGATTGTAGGAGAGCCGGACATCGCCTGCTTCGTACGTTGTATTATCAAAGCGGTACTTGAAGGTATCGACACCATGCAATAAGGACTGTCGTTTAGCTTTAGCGTTCGATACTCTATTCCGGTAGTCTTATCATATAGGAGTTCATCAGAACCCGACTGAAAAATTGTATCACAGTTTTTAGCCCATTCCTTCTGGACTTCTTCAATCGCCAATAGTTCGTCTATCGAGTCATTAAATTGTTGGGTAAATGAAGCATTGGTGTAAACAGGATCTTGGTTTGGATCAATAACTATAATAGCATTCGGATTGGTGTCAAACAAAGCACAATACTGCTTGACAAGCTCAACCGTCTCAACATTAGGTCGTAAGAGACTCATAGGAATTATTAATAATTTTCTTTAAAAGTAATAAAGTAGTTCTCCAAAGATAACACTATCAGGATGTTAAAACTAGCAAAAAATGCAGATTTCTAGGGAAACCTAGTTCACTTAAGTAGACGATATTACAACAGAAGGTGCTGCATGATTTCTAAAGCAGCTTTTGCCATTTTGTTGTTTTGGTCGATCAGAGGATTGATTTCTGTTATCTCCAAAGCCGCAATTTTAGGGCTTTTACAGAGGCATTCTAGAAGTAACTTCGCTTCTGCAAGTGTTAATCCGTTAGGCACACTAGTGCCTGTACCTTGGCTTACAGAAGGGTCCATAGAATCCACGTCGAACGAAATGTATATAAGATCACAATGGTCTAGGTATTCTAAAGTTTCTTCCGCTACTTGATCCATCGTTTTATTCAGCAAACGCGCTGGTACATAGTTAAATATGTTATTATCGTCGATATCGTTCCATTCTGGATCTTCCAAATCTCGTATGGCTATAAGTGCTAAATCACCTGGCAGCACTTTAGGGTGAATTTGATTCTCACCTAGATGCGTTAACGCATGCCAATTGGTTATTACTTCTTGTTCTGGGTCGTTGATTGCGCCTGATTCATATCCTTCACCCAAACTTGCCCCTAACGGCATCCCATGAACATTGCCGCTTGGCGTGGTATATGGCGTGTGTAAATCTGCATGTGCGTCGATCCAAATCACACCCAATTGTTTGGTCGGAGCAGTATCTTTTATTGCAGCAATGGTACCAAGTGCGTTGCTGTGGTCACCAGAAATTAACAAAGGAAATTTACCCGCTTTTAAAAGCGGTTTTAAACAATTTATCAGTCTGTTGTTTTGGTTAACTATTTCTCTAATATATTTAGCGTTTGGCGTTGTTATCGGTTGGCACAAAGCGCCATTGAAAGTGTCTACTGTGATATGTGGTATGTGCCCGTATATCTTATTTCCTGTTTGGTTGTCTTGCAAGCGAACGGCAAAAGGTCCGGTTCCAGCTCCCCGAGTTCCTGCCCCTAATTCTGATGGATTTTCTACAATTACGACGTTTCTTATCATTTTACTAACAGTTATCTAACCGCGCATCTTGTGACGTTTTACCAAAAATGGCAACAACACCTGATCCAAAGATTTACTAATGTCACAGTTAACAAAGTCAATTTTATACTGCGCACATTTATTTTTCAAATTGGTATAGAAAGTATTGAACTCTTTGGTGTATTGTTCCTTTACCTCAGATGGGAACAATTTAACACGCTCTCCAGATTCTAGGTCTTCAAACGTATATGGCCTATCTTCGAAATCAAAATTAACTTCCGAATCGTGGTCCATGATATGAAAAAGCACAACTTCATGTTTATTGAATTTTAGGTGCTGAAGTGCATCAAAAAGTACCTCTTCATTCCCAGAATCGAACATATCGCTAAAAATCACAACCAAGCTTCTTTTATGAATTCGCTCCGCAATTTCATGGAGAACGGCAACAACATCCGTTGACTTTTGAATCGATTTGGTATCGTAACTATTACTTAACTCATTGAGTAATAGTTGATGGTGACTTCCGGACGATTTTGCTGGTATATGGTTCACTATTGCATCGTGAAAAACGGTTAGACCAACAGCGTCTCGTTGTTTTCTTAAGAGATGCATGATGGAAGCAGCTGCGACTACTCCGAACCTAAGTTTATTGTCTTTTTGATTGGGGTAAAACATAGACGATGAAACATCCAAAAGCAACTGGCACCTTAGGTTGGTTTCCTCTTCAAATCGTTTAACGTATAGTCTTCCTGTACGTGCATACAATTTCCAATCTATGTTTCTTGTGCTTTCACCCGTATTGTATTGCCTGTGCTCTGCAAACTCGACTGAAAAGCCGTGATATGGACTTTTATGTAATCCCGTAATGAAACCTTCCACAACTTGGCGAGCAAGAAGTTCAAGGTTTTGAATCCGTACAGTTTCCTTGTTTAAATCCATAAAAAAACGATGGTCACAAAAATAACCATCGTTCTTAGTATAATATTGTTGTCTTGGCGGTTTGTTATGCCAATTGAGCTTCTAGTTTTCCAGAAATTGTGCTTTTAGGTACTGCGCCAACTAATTTGTCAACAATTTCACCATTCTTGAACACAAGTAAAGTTGGTATACTTCTGATGCTGTACTTCATTGGAGTTTCTCTGTTTTCGTCAACATTCATCTTTCCAATTTTCACTTTACCCTCGTACTCAGCAGCGAGTTCTTCTACGATTGGGCCAATCATTTTACAAGGGCCACACCATACTGCCCAAAAATCTACTAATACAGGGATATCAGAATTAATTACTTCTGC
Source organism: bacterium (assembly GCA_047639155.1). GTDB lineage: Bacteria > Bacteroidota > Bacteroidia > NS11-12g > UBA9320 > UBA987. The sequence continues at coordinate 1,458 of JBLING010000107.1, read as the reverse complement.
TTCCCAATTTCCGTCATTAAATTCTAATGCCATTCTATTTTGTGTTTATTTCGTTAACAAATGTTTCCTGCAAAGGTATTGGTTCAACAAGAAACACAATATTATTGTTCCATAATTTGTTTTGATAGTGTTATAACGTCTCTTTATTTGAAAACATCACAGCTTCTCATCGCCACCATACTCATCGGATTATCTATTTCGCTTGTTCAGTGCAAACCTGACAAATCTAGAACTAGGAAAAACAAGACACCAGAAGTAATTACTGAAGAACCCGTTGTTGCTATCGATTCCTTTTCACAATACTACGGGCTAACATTGAATCGTTTTGAAGATAAAATTGACTCATTCAGCGTGCGTCGCAACAGCGTTTTTTCAAACTTATTCGACAATTACATTACAGATGATTCATTACTATTTGAAGCCATTGGGATTGCCGATACGTTGTTTCCTATTAACAAGATCATTGCCGGGAATTCGGTACACATGGTGCATAGAAAAATGCCAAAAGGCAAAAAGGCAGCTAGTTTAATCTACCATATTAGCGAAACAGATAAACTGATTCTTGGTTTTAAAGATTCTGCCTATGCTTTTATTCATCATGTTCCTTTAGATACTGTTGAACGTACCATCTACGCTAAAATTGACAACACACTTTACCATAGCATATTGGCTGCAAACACTTCGTATGAACTGGGTATAGAGTTATCGGAAGTTTTTGCTTGGCAAGTGAATTTCTTTCGTATTGACAAAAATGATTTCTTCAAAGTGATATTTGATGAATATCAGGTTGAAGGCCGATCGGTTGAAATCGGACCCATTAAGGCTGCGCTATTTTATCACCGAGGAGATTCATTTTATGCTTTCCCGTATAAACGAGGTGAAGATGATGGTTACTTTGATGAGGCTGGAGAAAACCTAAAAAAGGCCTTTCTCAAGGCTCCTTTAAAGTATAGTCGCATTAGCTCAAGGTACACAAAACGTCGGTTTCATCCTGTTCAGAAAAGATGGAAGGCGCATTTAGGAACAGATTACGCGGCGCCTCGAGGTACACCTATAAGAACAGTTGGAGATGGTAGAATCGTTGCCGCTAGCTATTCGAGAGGGAATGGTCGATATGTTAAAGTGAAGCACAACAGTCGGTATACCACCCAATACTTGCATATGAGCAGAATTGCTGGAGGAATAAAAAAAGGGAAATATGTGAAACAAGGCGAGGTTATTGGATATGTAGGTAGTACCGGACTGGCAACCGGACCACACTTGTGTTTTAGGTTTTGGGACAATGGTGTGCAGGTAGATCCCTTTAAAATTAAGGCACCACCAACAACTCCAGTTTCTGAAGAAAACAAAGCAGACTTTACCCAAATCGCCCTTCAACGACAAAATGCACTTAATCTAATTCAATTGTCGGTCTCGGATTCGACAACTACTTCGAGTGATAAAGTTGATTGAACATTG
>JBLING010000106.1:0-8076 GCA_047639155.1 bacterium | reverse complement strand
TCTTGAGTGTTTGCTTTTTTAAGAGTTTCTTCTAACTCTTCGCATTTTTCAGCTGAGAGCTCAATCACTTTTTTACAGTTTTTAACTAATTCCTTCCCCATCAAAGTACTTTTATCCACGTTTCTCTCTGCGTCATACTTAACCGCTAGTTTATGCAAAACTGAATAGGATTTGTCAAAAAGGATTTGTGACCTTGAATAAAAAGGAGCACCGTAAAGCTCCATATATACTTGCCGAATTGTCACAACCTCACCGAACAGGGCTTTTCTGTTATCTTCCATATTCAATTCCTTTTGTATTGTTTGTTCAACATATCTCATTGGAATATCACTTCCATTGCCATGTTTAGTTTGCAAATTGGACATTTGATTTTTTAATTGAAGTGCGGTAATTTCTGAGATTTTAACCTTATTTCGTTGCGCCTCAAAGGCATTCAGTAAATCGGTATTTATTCCTATAGATTTGTATTTACCCAATGCATCTTTCACATTTCCTGTAAGCAGGAGTTCATTTGCCTCTTCTTCAATTTTGAATGTGTTATTTTCCATTTTTACCGTTTTTTCGTCATTCATATTATTAGATTTTTCATGCTCCATCGTTGAGTCATTATTCTGGCCAATACTTCACGAACCTGTTGTTAGTAATGTCAGAACCAAAAGGTTAATTGTTTTCATAGCCGAACTTTAGTGTGGTATCAAATTTATTCTCATCGAGTCTAAAATATTATTTCAGGGAGGCTAGTTTTCGAGGCGATACTTTATCGTTTTCAGCGAAATACTTCAAATCCAATAATCCATTACCAACAGCTGAACCCAGACTCAACCTAATCAAAGGGAACATTACCTTACCTAAAAATGTTAAATCTACATTTGGTGTTGCTATTATTTTTGAAGTTGTTTCGTTTACAGCGATGACTGCCACTGTATTAATTACGTTACTGAAAACTGCTGATTGTATATCACCTTGAAAACTAAAGGTCATCCCTTCTTCATCATACTCTATAAATTTCTCATTTATCGTACCAAAGCTCGATTCGCAAACTCTACCTCCATATGGTGAACCATTTAGCTTTGGTAAATCATGGTTTATAACTGAGCTGGAAACCAACCCATCATATTTCCCAATATCTGCAAAATTGTGTCCGACAATATCCCAGACCTTTTCTGCTGTTGCGTTTATTGTAACTTCTTTTGAAAATTTCATAGTAAATGTTTTTAAATGTTATTATTGATTTATAGAACAAACTTCCGGCTATTTACTTGGTATTACTTTCACGCAAAGCCCGAATAGTTGTATATAAAGCTCAGGTGGGAATAGCCTTAAGTGCCTTTATATGAGGCAGATATTCTTTCACCCATTTATTCTATAATAATCTGAACTAAGAAATAGAATTCCTTTTACGATTGGTAGTTTACAAGACCAGAATTGGCTTAAATGAAGAGATTATGATTCGCTCTTGCATCGAATATTATTAAATTATCGCCCTTTTTGCTTTACGATAATTTCTAGGTGACATTGAATATTCTTTCTTAAATACTGAGCTAAAATGTGACATTGTTTCGAATCCACAATCCCAGCATATATCACTTATTGATAAGTGCGAAGAAGTTAATAACTCCGAAGCCTTTTGCAGCCTTTTCGTCCTGAAATATGCAACAGGACTTGTGCTGTATAGTTGTTTGAATTTCCTTTTAAAACTAGACTCGCTATTGTTAGTTAAATGCGATAATTCTGAAATCGTCAAGTTATTATTCAAATTGGTTTCAATAATTTTCTCAAAAGCTACAATTTCCTCTTTTCTAATTGTTCCTAAGAGATAGAGAATATCCTTATTACCCTCCATGATTAGAATCGTGACAAGTTCCTTTAGTTTAATTCCGATTAAGCTATCTTCAACTTTTGATTTTGAAGAAAAATATGGTCTGATTGATTCTACATACGCCTCTATTATCTTATGCTCTCCCAATTCCACCACGGGTGATATTGTTCTTTTATCTGCTTCAACATGCAAAAAATCTATCTCTCTCCCTCCAAATGCTTCTTTAATCAAATCTGGATTCAAATGAAATACGACTCCCACTAATTCCTCTTCTCCGGTATTTGTTACATAGCTCCCACATTTCATCAATAATGCTTGTTTAGCAGTTACCTTATATCGTTCAACTGGAGTTATGAGCTCATGGATCCCACTACCAACGAACGTTAGACAAGCTTCGTCTTTCATTTCGAGATTGTTCCGTTCCCCAATTTTTGACGTAAATACTGAAGCGAATAAGTGTCCCTTATATGTTAAATGAGTCATGTCCATGCTTCCAATATATGTACTTTCTAGTCAAGCCTGTACTTTTTCAATCTGATTTCCTTTAAAGATGGAACCCGATTAGAACGAATCAGGAAATGGATTTCCCCAAAGAGTTAGTGATGTTACTTGGTAGAGGGGCTCAGGATGTTATAGAATTTTTCCAAGTTTCGATAGATGGCCCAATTTTCTGATTTGGTAGAGGGTATAGGAATCGAATTTATCTCATTCATTCGTTTCTTATGGTCTAATTTATTGCTGATCACCCAATAGAGGAAGAAGATGAAACAGTTCTATGGTTGGAGATGTTGTTTGAAGGAAATTTTAAGGTTGATTCAGAAAAATTAAGACCTTTGCTTTTGGAGGCAACAGAAATATTAAAAATCGTTGCTACCGCAAGAAAGAATGCAAAGAATTAATAGAAGTCCCGGTATTCAGGCATTCTGTTATTCAGACATTCAATAATTAATGCCCCAAATTATAGTATGCAAATACACCTCATAGCCGCCATAGCCCAAAACAACGCCATCGGCAAAGACAATCAATTGCTCTGGCACATTAAAGACGATTTGCAGTTATTTAAACGCACTACATTGAACCATGTTATTATCATGGGGCGGAAGAGCTATGAATCCATTGGAAGGCCGTTGCCAAAACGCACAAATGTTGTTATTACCAGAAAAATAGATTACCAACCTGAAGGGGTAGTTGTGTTTAATAGCCTGAACGATGCTTTTGATCATTTCAAGGAAACAGAGGATGAAGTCTTTGTCATTGGTGGGGGAGAGATTTATCGACAAAGTCTTGATGATGCGCATGTCTTACATATCTCTCATGTTGATACTTCCGTTGAAGATGCCGACACGTTTTTTCCGAAAGTCAAGTGGGAAGAATGGAAAACGACAAGTGAAGAATGTTATAAAGCCTCTGAGGTAAACGACTTTGCATTTGAATATAAGACCTACACTAGACTGTAAATTGGGTTTAGAAGTAATGGGACTTTAGCCTTAATGTTTCCTGATTTGTAATCACACCAAGTTCGTCATACGTCATTGTTTGCCTATAGGTTAAGCCAACGCCATAGCCAAAATAGGTTATTAAATGGCGGGTAATTCCATCTTCGAAGGTATAGGTTTGAAATGTTCTAATAGACTTAATCTTGTCATAGTTTGGGACATCTGTTGCGAAAGTATCTTTACAAAACTGATGGATAAAAATAGATGGACTGGGTATGTGGTTTCTGTAAATTTGGATAGAATCTTCGCTGCAACCAATTAAGTTAAAGTTCAATAAAACTTGATCTCTACAGCAAATAAACCTGCTTCCATGTCTACCCCAATCAAAAGTCGTTGGTTTGCCTTCTCTGTAAAAGTTAACCGTTTGACTGTCTTTGCTGTACAAGGCTCGTTCTTCAATGAAGGACTTTTGGCCATTCACGTCAATAATTTCTAATTCGTATATCCATTTATTTCCACTATCAAGAGGGTAGTATTTGTACACGTCAAACATATCAGACACAACAGGTTCTGGAGGACCAGATGGTTTTTCACAACCATAAAAAAACCATGATAATGATACCAAAAGTAAGTAGATAAAATTGTCCTTCATTTGTTGTATTTCGAACCAAATTTAAGAAATAGATTCAATATCGAGCTCAATACCTTGTGCCGATTTCATGATAATACCAGGGGTAACGCTTGGTTGTCTATTTTTGGAATAACTAAATTTGAATTGTTTTAAGAGAAGACCTAAAATTATTTGTGCCTCCATTGTTGCCAAAGATTGCCCTATGCATAGACGTTCTCCTTGTCCGAATGGAATATACTGAAATGCCTTCCCACGCATATTGTCTGACGAAAAACGAGAAGGTTTAAAGTCAGAGGGATTCTCCCAATAGTCAGGATCTCTATGCATCGTGTATCCACATATCATGAAATATGAGTCAGGGGCAAAAACATGACCCTCTATTGTGTCTTCAGCTACAGATTGTCTGTGTATCGACCAAACTGGTGGGTAGAGTCGCATTGATTCTTGTAAACATTGTTTGGTATATGATAACGTACTTAGATTGGTAAATGTAATTGGTGTATTCAGCACTTCCTCACGGCAAATCTGTTGATGTTCTGTATTTGTCGCCAGACAATATAACGACCACGACAGAACAGATGCAGTGGTGTCGTATCCCGCAAAAATGAAATTTAGGATCTGATCGGTAATTTCGGATTCTTTTAGTTCGCTATCCAACATATCATTCAACCAATAACTGCAGTCATTACGATTGTTTATTCCGAAAGCGACGACATGCTTGGCAACAGTATGTAAATAAACAATAGCCGGACTTGGACTTTTTTGAACGGATTGAAGTCCTATTCCTTTTCGTAATCTGTTTACGTAAAAGAATATTTTTTGATTTCGGATACTCGTCTGTTTTAAAACATCAAAATGGGCGCGTTGAATTTCATTGTAATCAACTTCTATGCTTTTGCAAAACTGCGTTTCAAATAAGATACGCAGCATGAGCAACTCAATGTCTTTTTCAATCTGTATCGGATGTTTGGCTTCTGACCACCTCTTGATTAAACTACCCGTTTCAGCCACAATGACTTCTTCAAATTGTTGAACCACCTTTTCATGGAATGCAGGTTTAAGCGCATCACGTTGTGATTTCCAAGTCTGGTCTTCGGAAATAAAAATACCGTCACCTAGTAAGGGTTTTAACGCTTTGATAACCGGCGCACGTTTGTAATTGTCTTTGTTGGTTTTGAGAATATGCTTGACAAACGTTGGATCAGACACAAAATAAAGTTTCTGATACTTCCCACCATTGAACTCTACTACTTTTCCTTTTTTACGAACTACCTTTTCTAAACTGCTTAATGGTTTCCAGAGCAGAAGAGCGAACCATTTTAGTAATTGAAATCCTTTTATTTTAGGTAGTTCACTCACCAAGATCCGTTTTAGTTAAATCTTCGAATTCCAAAATATGCTTTAGTCGATGCACGAATCGCCCCATGTCTCCTCCATTACTCACTCTATGATCTACGGACAGCGTAATTTGGACCATATCACGTTGCTTTGTGCCGGTTGAATTTTCAATTAGTCGTTTACACATTGTGCCAATAAATATACCAAACGGGTGCATTGGAATTGGAATTCCCCAGGCGCGCCGATCACCAGAAAAATTAAGAATCGAAGAGAAATAGACTGTCCCAAAATATTTTTTTCGTATTGTCGGAAACGCAAACCAAAAGGTGTAACAACTCTTTCGAATAAACCAAGGTAGTTTCATGAAGAACCGATGTTTCATAGCAACATCTAGATTTGAGTCTTGCAGAGTTTCATGTAGTTCTTTTAACCCTAATTGACCCACATCGCGCAAAATTGTGCTATGCAACACAGCCTTTTTGTCGCTTGTTTCGGTCGGATAAAACATGTCTACCTCACTAAACTCAACGACAGTACTTCCTAAAGACTTCATGCGTTGAATGGACGTTTCCTGTTGAATTGTTTTTGCACAGCATTTCATTATGTAGGTCGAAAATGCTATGTTGATTCCAGAGCCACGTCTATACTGTCTTAAAAACGCCCGCGCATTGGTCGCATCCAGTTCTACCAAAGTATGTATATACGGTATTTTTCGTCCAATTCTTACTGCGTCTCCGACCATTTTTTGGTGGAGTGAGAGTTTTTCTTTCTTGTAAGTGGACGACATAGTTGCACGAATTTATGGCTTTAATCGGCCATACATACGTGGGAATGGAATGGTTTCTCTGACATGTGGAAGTTTGCATATCCATGCAATTAACCGCTCTAAACCCAATCCAAAACCAGCGTGTGGAACAGAACCAAAACGACGTAAATCCAAATACCACTCAAATTCTTCCATCGGTAATTCGTGTTCCTTGATTTTTTCTATCAACAACTGTTCGTTGGTTTCTCTCTCGCCTCCACCCACAACTTCTCCATATCCCTCAGGAGCCAGCATATCTACACCACGTGCAAATTTTGGATTCTCAGGGTTTCGCTTCAAGTAGAAAGCTTTTATTTCATGCGGCCAATCGTAAACCATTACTGGAACGTCAAACATTCTTGTTAAAACAGTTTCATCTGAACCGCCGAAGTCCGCACCATACGTGAAGTTTCTTGCAGATTCCAACCATTGTGGAATGTTGCGCTCATTTTCTTCAAGTTGTTTGATGGTATTTTTGTTTTTATCTATTGTATTGAGGTTGAAATTTACCTTGCCTTTTTTCATGCCTCCAGCTTTAATTAAAGATTCACGCTCAGCCGTATCGTTGTTAAGTTCTTCTATGTTTTGTTTGGTAAGTACCAGGTCATTTTCAAGAACGGCTAATGTGGTTTTCCCTTCTACGTCTTTATCTCCTTTAATGATTGCAACGGCATCATCATAAGTCAATCTGATGAAAGGTTCTACAGTTTTTAGTAAAATAGTTGTGTCCCGCTCAAGCAATTCAAGTTCCGTTTCACAAGTCGACAATACCTCTTTAACGACAAAACGGACAAAATCTTCAATACAATCCATATTGTCGAAGATGTCATAAAACGCCATTTCTGGTTCAATCATCCAAAACTCAGACAAATGTCTGCGTGTCTTTGACTTCTCAGACCTGAATGTTGGCCCGAATGTGTAAATTTTACCCATTGCCATCGCCATAGATTCACCATACAACTGACCACTTTGCGAAAGATATGCAGGTTCGCCGTAAAAATCCGTTTCGAATAAATCGGTAGTTCCTTCACATGCGTTTCCAGTAAAAATCGGCGCATCCATTTGAACAAAACCTTCTTTTTGGAAGAATTTATGAATTGCAAAAATCACTTGGTTCCGTACACGCATTATCGCCCATTGCCGTTTACTTCTGAGCCATAGATGACGTTGGTCCATTAAAAACTCAACACCGTGTTCCTTATTTGCAATTGGATAATCACTGCAATTTTGTATGATATCAACTTTATCAACGTGGATTTCAAACCCACCCATTTGTCTGGGATCAGCAACTACTTCCCCAGTAATTGTAATACTGCTTTCTTGGCCTAGGGCAGCCACTGAAGCGAAGCTTTCTTCTCCAATATTGTCTAGGGTAACAATACATTGGCAAAAACCGGATCCGTCGCGTAGGATGAGAAAAATCAACCCTTTACTCTCCCGCTTGTTTTGCACCCAACCTTGGAGGGTGACCACCGAATCTTGATGTGTAGATAAGTCTTTAATGTAAGTTTTCATCGATATCGATACTATTCTCTAATTTTGGGCAAAAATAAGGGTTAAACCGCATAGGCTTAACCTTAAAAGGTAAATATGCTTAAGCAATCGTTAAGTCAGAAGCTTCTACAAAAACTATCCCCGCAGCAGATACAATTTATCAAGTTGCTGGAACTCAATACACTCAATTTTGAGCAGAAGGTAGAGGAAGAGCTTATCGAGAATCCCGCACTCGAAAATAATAAAGATGAAGCATCATCAGATGAATATGATAATGCTGAGGATTATAACGAAGGGGATACCTATGAATCATCTACGGAAGACAGTATTGATGTATCAGATTATCTTAGTGATGATGATGGTGGAATAAGGCTGAATGATCAATATGGTGGGGATGATGAGGAAAAAGATTTCATCCCGATAAATGCATCCGTTTCATTCCGTGATCGATTGCTAGAAAGCGTCAAGCAAAATTTGCAAACTGAGCATGAATATATCTTAGCGGATCAAATAATTGGCACCATTGAAGACGATGGTTATCTGAGAAGACCGT
>JBLING010000105.1:0-8097 GCA_047639155.1 bacterium | reverse complement strand
TCCATGAGGAAATGTTAATCCAGCGGTTTGCCAAAGCCGTGTTGCGGTTTGTCCAACGGCTAATAGGCTAGAGCCAATAAGGCAAATAAAGAATAAGACCTTTTTCATTATATTAAATGTGAAAAATTCCCTGCCAATTCACCACCAACAGAATCATGTTCCGCTCCTGTGTAGCTCTTTATTATGTTCGTTTTGTTTTGAACCCGTAAAACCGCGAGTAACCCAAATATCAATGCTTCTTTATAATCAATTACTTCTGGTTCTGGAATTACAATTTCAGCATCCGTGTGTGTTTTTAGATGATCGATTAATGCTGGATTAAAAGCCCCACCACCAGTAACGTATACCCTAGCAGCTGAACTGTCAGCACTTAATTGCTCAATGTTTTGACCAATTTGTTGACCAATGTGGTCAACCAAAGTCTTCATACGGTCTTCTTTCCCCGCTTCACTTTGTCGAACGCGGTACCAAAAGTGTTCGTTTATCCATTCCCGACCCAAAGATTTTGGATAAGGTTGGGCATAGTATTCAATACTGTTTAGATCAGAAAGCAAGTCATAGTCAATACTTCCTTGATTGGCAATTTCACCGTCATTGTCAAATTCTTTTCCAAATTCTCGTGCAATCCGATTGAGGAGAATGTTACATGGACAAATGTCATATGCAACAGGAACCCCTTCTAAAGAAGTCGATATGTTGGCAAAGCCACCTAAATTAACACACATGTCAAACTCAGAAAATAACAATTGATCTCCTATTCCTGAGATTGGTGCACCTTCACCGTATTTCACAACGTCCATAGCTCTGAAATTTCCGACAGTTGGTATATCCGTAACGGCTGCGATAGCGCTTGGAGACCCAATTTGGTAGGTTAAATTGTTTTCTGGTTGGTGGAAAATGGTGTGACCGTGGGAACCTATCAAATCAACTTCAAGACTATGCTCGGCAATAAACTCATTGATTAATTCACCAATGTATTCACCATAATAACGGTCGGTTTTGTATACGTTTAAGGCATTTTGATTGCGAAGCTTTGAAAGTCGTAAGCGCCACAAATCGTTGTATTCACATGTCTTCGCAACATTGATTTTATAACTCCACTTTCCGTTTTCTTGTTCTGTTAAATCACAATGGGCCAAATCTATTCCATCCATAGACGTTCCCGACATGACGCCAATCACTTTATATGTTCTCATTTATTCTTTATTGTATTTCATTTACCTTCTACCACCACTTTAACGCTTTCCACAAAATCAGATAGGCAAATTTATTAAGTAATGTCATTTAAACCTCATTTGGTCATCGGAATTTGAGTGGTTTCAGTCTATATGACAGAACAACAGAGGGATAAAAAATTCTATTTACCAAAGAATCGATTTGCAAAGTGTCAGGATAAAAAAATTGTTCAACTTTGTGAAACACATTTGCACTTGAAATGAGTTTGCCCATTACCATATTACACATCAGTTCTCCGCTTTCCTGGCGGGGTGGTGAGCAGCAGCTTATGTACTTACATAAAGGCTTACTTAGTCTTGGGTATAACTCAAAAGTGTTTTGTCCTAATGAAGGCATTTTAGCTTCAAAACTTTCAATAGCCGAAAGGGTACTTTACAGCAAACGCAGCGGGTTTGATCCGTTTGTTGCATATAAATTGGCAAAATTTTGTCGAGCGAATAAGATTGATTTAATTCATGCCCATGATGCACATGCGCACACAACTGCTGTGCTTGCAGCTTCTGTTTTTAGGAATAAGACACCAGTAATTTTAAGTCGAAGGGTTGATTTTCCTATAGGAGGCTCATGGTTTTCAAAATATAAATACAATCACAAACGGGTAAAAGCGATTCTTTGCGTTTCAAATGTGATTCGCGATATGGTGAAACCAGCTATTCATGCTTCCCATATCCAAGTCGTAACGGTTCATTCAGGCGTTGACTTAAGTCGGTTTAAATCTGTTACTCCTATAGATATAAAGGCGGAACTCTCTCTTCCTGAAAATGCTAAGCTGGTTGCAAACTTTTCGGCCCTGGCAGGTCATAAAGACTACTTTACTTTTATTGATACAGCTGAGGTGATTTGTGGTGAACGATCCGAAGTGGTTTTTCTGATTTTTGGTAAAGGTGAATTGGAAGAAGAACTAAAGATTTACGTTAAAAGCAAAAACTTGGTTAAGCAGGTTTTATTTGTTGGATTTAGAAACAATTTACCGGAAATATATCCCAACATAGACGTTTTGCTGTTTACTTCTAAAACGGAAGGTTTAGGCACGACTGTCTTGGATGCATTTGCGTCAATGGTTTCGGTAGTTGCGACACGGGCTGGAGGAGTTCCAGAAATGGTGATACATGAAGAAACTGGATTGTTGTCGCCAATCGGGGACTCAAAATCATTAGCAAACCAGGTCATCCAAACCTTAGACGACCAAAATTTGTCAAAAAGACTTACAGAGAATGCATTAAAAAAATGCGAATCATTTTCGGTAGACCATTTGGTTCGACGAACTAAAAATTGGTATACGAATGTTTTGAATAATTAGTTTATTTTGTTGCCTGATTGAGGCAGTTTTATGACGGAGAAAATAATCATATTAGGTTCTGAAGGTCAAGTCGGAACAGACTTGGCGGCTACCTTGAGAGACGTTTATGGAAAAAACAATGTAGTATGTTCAGATATTAAACCTGCCACCGAGGAGAAGAGAGACATGGGTCCTTATGAGGAACTCAACGTGCTCGATCGTGACGCGATCAAAGTAATATTCAGCAAACACAATCCAACTATGGTGTATCACTTGGCAGCGATGTTGAGTGCGACGGCCGAGAAGTACCCAAGAAAAGGATGGGACTTGAACATGGAAGGTATGTTTTCTATTTTCGATGCGTGCATGGATCATGGTGTAAAACGGGTTTTTTGGCCTAGTTCAATTGCCGTATTTGGACCAAATACACCGCGGATAAACACGCCTCAATACTGTATAATGGACCCCAATACCATTTACGGTATTTCTAAATTGGCTGGAGAGCGCTTTTGCGAATACTATTTTCAGAAGTATGGATTAGATGTACGGAGCATTCGGTATCCTGGACTGATCGGCTGGAAAGCAAAACCAGGCGGGGGAACAACGGATTATGCCGTTGATATTTTCCATCAAGCACTGATTCAAAACCAATATACATGCTTCTTGAAAGCGGATACAGGATTGCCTATGATGTACATGGATGACGCGATTAAAGCAACCATTGATGTTACGGAATCAGCTACAGATTTAATCAAAATAAGAAGTTCTTATAACCTGTCGGGGATGAGTCTTGATCCGAAAACGTTGTCTGATGAAATAGCACGTCAACGACCAGGATTTACAATTGACTATAAGATAGACGCCCGACAAAAAATTGCGGAAAGTTGGCCACAAAGCATTGATGATTCTGCTGCCCGTAAAGATTGGGGATGGCATCCCGATTACAACTTAGAAACCATGGTGAAAGAAATGCTCATGCAACTTTCGAATATGGGTGTTGGGTCAAATTAGAGTTGATTCGTCATTCCAACACCAATTATCAATCTAGGGGTCTCCTGGAAGCGAATCTCTTTTACGATGTCATTAAGCCTGTAAGTCATAAAAAAAGACATCTGTCCAATTGTTATAGAGCCACGAACTCTAACATCTTTAAAATTATGCAATCCACGATATTGGGTTCTTGTTTTTCCTAAAATTTCATTGGCTGTAAATCTAAATGGTAAATAATAGGCTGTTCCAATATCTATATATGAATTGCGTCTAAGCTTGCTTTCGTTTTCGTATGTAAATGGGGCAAAACGTACAGCGGGTGTTACAATACCAGACCAATAATTGTAGCGATTTGGTAGTCCACTGATTGGAATATCAAATGCCGTGGTTTCGTAACTAACGCCATATCCGAAGGAAATGCCAAAGTGTTTTGAAATCATCCTGCCTCCCAGAAACCCTGAGCTAAAGGAAACGGACTTCCGGTTATTAGATAACTTGACCAGATCTGCAAAATTGGCTCCAACACGAAAGTAGAAGTTAACAAAATCTTCGCTAATAAAGGGAACACCTTTAGATCTATGATGTTGTCGATCGATATTAATGTGATATTCATTAAGACGATCTTTGTCCACCCAATAATATGATTCTAACACTTTAACTGGACCTCTTAGGATGGTGAGTTTTACATCTCCCAATGGTACCGGAGAGATGGTGTCACTCCAACTAAATTCTTTGGAGCAGTGAAAAGAACGCTCAAAAATCCAGGCCGAATCCTGTTCATTGGTGTATCTCATGGTAAAACTGTCGTCGTGACTTACGTCTGCAAATCCACGTAGGTCAAAGTTTACCACAAGTGAGGTCGTTTGGGCAAAAGCACTGAGTGATGCAAGAAATAAGAATGGCAAAAGAATCCACCGAATACATGGTGTTTTAATATTTGAGCAGTTTCTTGACAACATTTCCTTTTTCGGTTTTGATGGTCACATAGTAAACGCCAGGAATCAGGTCCGAAGTATGAATAATCATATCGGATTGGAGCGGAATCCCAATCTGTCTTTTTTGAATCCTTCCTGAAAAGTCACCAACAGTTATATTATGTATTAGATATGGGGAATTGATGGTAAACGAATTTGCCACAGGGTTGGGGTAAACTTGAATATTGGATAACTCGAATTCAGTTACAAGTTCGTTGTTGCTCAAAGTGATTGAAATTGTGTCGGCCCCCCGAATGAATTTTTGAAGGTCGTAGAATCGACCTATTTCAAAAAAAAACGTGCCATTCGCGTATAAACCAAGCCCTTCGACATAAATCGCGTAACATTCAAAACTATTAGATTTGAATTCTCGCAAATCAAATTTAAAATAGCCCAAACTGTCTGGTCCGTTTAGACCACCAGAATTTGGAAAGCCAAACATTTTGTATTTCCGGCCAGTCGAATCTCGAGTGATATAGGCAAAGGCTTTATTCGTGTCTGGATAAATGCATTGAGAGGATATCTGAAATCGACCGCCGTTACATTGATTTAATGGATGATTTGTGGAATCAATAATGAGTATGGTGTCAAGTTTATTTTCATGATTCAACCGTTCGTATCTGATTGTGTCATTACTTATGTATTTACTTACAATTTCATAATTTTCATATGAGTAGCCGTAATATGATCTAACATCATCGGTTCTACGTGTTTCTCGATAAAAAAACTGATCCCCCACTTTAAAATCATAAATCTCTTTAAGCGTCGGTGAACACTGTGCTTGAGTGACGTCGTTGGATAATCCAATAAACGCAATGAGTAATAGAATAAGATGCATGAAAGATTTCATGGTGAACCAAAGTTACTCGAAAAAATAATACGGATGAGGTGAAACAACTATCCCGTTTATTTCAATAAAATCAAAAAGGTGTCGATTTTACAACGTTTGTAGATTATTGGCAATAGTTAAAACTATTTGTTTCAATTGATTTTTCTACCTTTTAAATCCCTTGCACCATGATGTATAGTCAGAATATCAATTTGTGTGATATCAACTTGGCGATAAATTATTCTATAGTTCCCTTCAATTATCTCTCGAACGTTTTCTGAAATTAATTCATTGACTGGCTTACCAGCAGATTTTTGAAGTTTGAGTATTTGTGTTCTTTTCCTTATTAAGCTAGTTTGACGAATCGCGTACTTCACAGAATCCCTGGCAATGTATTCGTGGATTTCCTCGAGATCTTTTACTGCTTGGGGCGTCTATTTTATTTGGACCACGCTTCAATCTTCTTATCCAATGCTTCTTCTGAGATTACGTCTCCCACTTTGGATTGTGAAAGTCCCACTTGTATTTTTTCCAACAGGATGAGTCGTTCAACAAGCTCATCCAAGGTAAACTCGTCAGGCATATGTGCCTTGAAAAATAATACGTTCTATTCAATGTTTACTGGCGCTTAGAAGAAGATTAATGAGTTCAAAGAAGACATTTGTTGTATCCTTGGGAGAGCTCACGACCCTCAATGCGCAGATGGCTACCTAGGTCAAGAAACAAAGCAATAAAACAGTCGCTTTCTTAAATATCAGAATCAAAGATGTTGAAATACAGATCAAGACATTAATCAAGGCGGATGCTGAATTATCTCAGACACAAAAATACATTACCAGTGTCCCAGGAGTGGGTCCTATTGTAGGATGGAACTTACTGGTTAAGACCAATGAGTTTAAGTTAATTAATGATCCCAGAAAATTAGCTTGTTATGCTGGAGTACTTCCTTTTGACTACCAATCCGGGACTTCCATTAAACGAAGGCCAAAGGTGTCTAATATGGCCGATAAGAAGCTTAAAACAGCACTTCATATGGCTGCCATGAGAGCGGTTAGCCTTGATGGTGAATTGCAGGATTATTACAACAAGAAAGTTAAAGAAGGTAAAAATAGAATGAGTGTTTTGAATGCCATTAGAAACAAAATTGTTGCAAGAGTCTGCGTTACTGTTAACAATAAAAAGCGCTACAAAAAAGACTTTGTTTTGTCATAGAAATCGATATAAAGCAACTTTGTTCTGCTGAGTAATTAATAGGTCTGATCTATTTTTTAAATTCAAACAGGGTTTACGATGTATTCATGTTGTATTAAATAATTCCATCAATCATTCGCTTATTCAACGCTCTGGAGTTTGAACTTGAGCGATTGGCGATTTCTTTGCCGTGTTAATTGAATACTTCACGTATTTACGGTGTCAATGAGGGACATTTAGTATATGCATGTTTACTCTATTTAATTATCATAACATGTGGAAGTATAAAGTATTTCTTCAATCGGTAACGGTAGAAGGTCGGCAATCTATAACGATTGGTATTCCAAACAACCCAGACGCAATTGCACGTGTAAAGGAAATTGGTGGTGAATGGGATATCGATCAAAACCAGTACATGATTCCAAACAACCCACATACACTAAACGATATTTTTGCAATTTTCAAAGGTATTGCTTGGGTGGATATCGAGTTACTCAAACGGGAAAAGCTAGAACACATTATCAGCAAAGAACGAAAAGCACTACCAATTCATCTTTCTGTCGAAGCACATAATTTGATTAAAGCATACAAGTCTCATCTATTGGCGAAAAGATATAGTATCAATACTCAGAAGACATATCTTCAAATGATTTACGTTTTTTTCTCTTATTTCAAAGACCTGCCTATTGCGCAAATTGATAACGAATCGGTTCAGCTGTTTTTGGCAGATCATATTGCAAAAAGAGGTTATTCGAGGTCCTACCAGCGACAAATGATTAGTGCTATAAAAAGCTTTTATAAAGACCGGTTTAAAAGTCAATTGAACTTGGAAATGATACCAATACCAAGAAAGAGTTCAACTTTGCCAAAAGTATTGAGTAAAGAAGAGGTGAAATCCATTATTGATGTCACGCCTAATTTAAAGCACCAAACCATATTGATGTTGATTTATGGTTGTGGATTAAGATTGGGTGAGTTGTTAAATCTTAAAATTTCGAATGTCGATAGTAAAAGAAACGTTGTTGAAATTCTGAATTCGAAAGGAAACAAGGATCGATTGGTCCCAATTTCCGAAAAGATGTTAGCCGGATTGAGGTTGTATTTTAGAGCCTATAGGCCAAAAACATTTTTGTTCGAAGGTCCGAAAGAAGGACAACCGTATTCTAGTAGTAGCGTAAACAACATTTTAAAGCGCAGTGCAAAGAGAGCTAGAATAACAAAGAATGTGCATGCGCATATGCTTCGTCATTCGTACGCTACGCACTTACTAGAATCTGGGGTTGACTTAAGGTATATACAGGTACTATTAGGCCATAGCAGTAGTAGGACAACGGAAATTTACACCTACGTAAGTAAGAAGCAAACGGATAAAATACCGAACCCTTTTGACCAGCTTTATGAGTGACGACACGAAATCAAATAAACGCAATAAAACTATGTTTATCCCACAACAAGAGTATGATAAACGTTGATTATATTCGTATATAAACAAGTTAGCGAGCATTCAGTTCTTCGCAATTCTCTTCGCTATATCGTCGCCAATCGGACGCCTTTAAAAAAATAAACATCTGGAGAAATCTACGTTCGTCGTTTTTAGT
>JBLING010000104.1:0-8138 GCA_047639155.1 bacterium | reverse complement strand
TAGTATAATATCGGTAGATTTAAGATCAGCGCACTACCTAAAACGTATAAATTATAGTGTTTTTAACGACAAGTTAAATTTAAGAAATGTATGGTGTAATGACAGCTTAATTCACATAGGGGATGCAACGTTTATGAATTGCGTGAGCCTAGAAAAAGTTGTCGTTAATCCATTGCTTCAGACCATCGCTAATAATGCATTTAAGGGGTGCTCGTCACTTCAAACTGTAATCCTAGGGGAGGAACTGCAGTCAATAGGTCGAGGAGCATTTGCAAAATGTAGCAGTTTGAAAGAAGTAGTGATTAAAGGAAAAATCACTGACATCGGACCTGAAGCATTTAGTCGTTGTAATGAGCTAACATCGGTAAACATTGAAGGCAACGTATTAAATATTGGTAATGAAGCATTTTCATATTGCGATAAACTTGAGACAGCATCTATAAAAAGCGGAACGAATAAATTTCGTTTAGGAGAAGCTGCATTTACAGACTGTCCAAAATTAATTCAAGTGAAAATCCCAGATAACACAGATTCAATAATGGCCAGAACGTTTGAAAACTGTACAAGTTTATTAGCATTTAAGATGCCTACAAACATTAGATATGTCGGGGTAGAAGCCTTTCAAAAATGTGAGTCAATGAACAAACTAACCTTAAATGATTCGATGAAGATCATAGATTATAAGGCGTTTTATGGTTGTAAGGATATAGACACACTTATTTGTGGTGGCAATCTTTATGAGATTGGTGAAGAAGCTTTTGCTGACTGCTGGTCACTGAAGTATGTCCGGTTTAACACGGAATTACAACATGTTAAAAACTACGCTTTTTACTTTACACATATAAAAACAATTTATTTGGAACGTCGAGAAACGCCATATACCGCAATCTATGATTTGTCGTCTTACCGAGATGTAGATACGATTTATTTTTCCAGGGGAACACGTTACCCCACAACTGGTGTTTGGCAACATTTAGATGTTGTTTGGGTGGCTTACTAATGACTCAATTGGTGTGGTATAATGATTTACTGATCGACTAAATGACTGTATGAATGAAACAGATTTCCAATTCTTCCTATGTTCATATATTCATTGACCTAGAAGCCTTAATTTTGCCGTCGGTTTGAAACAACTCAAAAGCATTCTGGCAATTGTTCGTGGTTACCGATCACGTCAATGGAGTTACGTTATTTTCAACTTACTCGCATCTTTGTTTTCGCTATTTTCAATAGCCGCAATTGTCCCATTTTTAGCTGTCGTTTTCGATCCAGGAACTGCCGATGCTCTTAAGCCATTTGCGTTTGCTTGGGAGCCTGAACATCTTAAGTCTTTCATTGACTACAAGTTGAAATTATTCATTCAGGAGAAAGGGAGCCAAACCAGTCTGTACTATTTCAGTTCAGCAATTATTTTACTCTTTCTGTTAAAGAACGTATTCAATTATCTTTCATTCTATACCATCGCCTACACAAGAAGTGGCGTTGTTCGTGATTTGCGACAAAGGGTGTATCGCAAGCTTGTTGATTTACCAGTGTCATTTTATTCAAACGAGCGTAAAGGGGATATTATTAGTCGACTTACCAATGATGTCAAAGAAGTTGAGTGGGGTGTTGTCGGAGCGATAGAAATGCTTTTCAAACATCCATTCTATATCCTAACTTACCTCACTAGTTTGGTAGTAATCAGTTGGCGTTTGACCTTATTTTCTGTGCTAATTCTACCAGTAAGTGGGTACATCATAAGTAGAATCGCGAAGCGACTCAAGAGTACAGCACAAAAAGGGCAGAAAAAACTAGGCGAGGTTATTAATGTTATTGAAGAAACGTTGGGCGGCTTAAAAGTTATCAAAGGTTTTAATGCCGAAAATCAGATAAAGAAGTTCTTTGATGGCAAAAATGAGCACCATTTTAAACTGATGTTAAAACTGCACCGCAAAGAATTGGCTGCTTCC
The DNA here is from genome assembly GCA_047639155.1 of bacterium. Lineage (GTDB taxonomy): Bacteria > Bacteroidota > Bacteroidia > NS11-12g > UBA9320 > UBA987. The sequence continues at coordinate 6,186 of JBLING010000104.1, read as the reverse complement.
CCTGTTAGTGAGTTTTTAGGCTCTGTGGTTATTTCTGCCATTCTTATGTTTGGCGGCGCAATGGTTTTAAATCAGACTGACGCCATCGATGGCAAGTTTTTCATTTTGTACATTGTCGCATTTTCGCAATTGATAACACCAGCCAAATCGTTAACCGAATCATACTTCAGGGTGCAAAAGGCATCGGCTAGTTTTGATAGACTCTCAGAAATTCTTGATACAGAGAATACAATTGTTGAACCAAGTGTACCAACACGAATCAATTCATTTGCCGACAATGTGTCGTACAACAATGTACGGTTTAGTTATGACGATAAAGAAGTAATATCCGATCTGAGTTTTGAAATGAAGAAGGGGCAGACTGTCGCCTTGGTTGGAGCCAGTGGAGGAGGAAAGTCTACTTTGGCCGACATATTGCCACGATTTTACGATGTTAATGAAGGCAGTGTCACTATTGACGGTGTCGATATTAAAACCTTATCAATCCATGATTTACGAGGGTTAATGGGCATTGTAACGCAAGAGCCAATATTATTCAACGATTCGGTTTTGGAAAACATAAGACTGGGAAATCAAGATTCTTCGTTTGAGCAAGTACGCAAAGCAGCAGAAATTGCAAATGCGCACAGTTTTATCGAGGCACTTGAGAACGGTTACGATACAAATATTGGGGATCGTGGAGGCAAGTTAAGCGGCGGGCAGCGGCAGCGTCTGGCCATAGCACGTGCCGTGTTGAAGAACCCAGAAATATTAATTCTAGATGAAGCCACGTCAGCTTTGGATACGGAATCGGAGAAGTTGGTTCAGAAGGCGATAGAGAATTTGATGAAGGGCAGAACTTCACTGGTCATCGCCCATCGTTTATCTACCATTAAAAATGCGGATCTCATATTGGTTATCGTTAAAGGGAGAATAGTTGAACAAGGCAACCATCAATCGTTAATTGAAATTAACGGACATTACAAAAAATTAGTCGACTTACAGGGTTTCGCGTAGATATGCTTTTTAAACGTTTATCAGAGAAAGATTTGACCGAATTAGAGCAAGAATTCATTGAATTCTTAGTGCTCAATGGCATTACTGCAGTCGATTGGTTAAAGCTTAAAAAAGACAAACCACAAAACGCATCTCAGATGATTGACAGCTTCAGTGATGTGGTATATGCAGGAATGATGCGAAAAGTGCAATATGTAGACCGAATCACACCGGCTGAAATCATGTGTTTTTATTGTCAGCCTGACCAAATTGTTTTGGTGGCACTTGAAACAAAAAATGCTTCTGTTGATTTCACAACATTGACTGACTTTAGTGACATTACAAATATCAGTCAGGATATACACATTTATACAACTATAAAGCAATACGCAAAACCAAGAGAGCAGGAGGTATTTGATTTAATAGGATTGGGCGCAAACGTTAGTGACAGCACCCTTTTTAATGCCATATGTTTGGGGTTGTGAGATAATTAATAGCCTTGTGAAACAATCATTAAGTTTATCTGTTACAACATACATGAAGTCGATTTTATTGGGCATAATTTGTCTATCACTGGTGGCTACTTCCTGTTCTAACATTGGGGAGACCGCTCCCGAATTCACATTTACCACTATCGACAGTAATACAATAGATTCGAATAGCCTTAAAGATAAGATTATCGTTGTGAATGTATGGGCCACTTGGTGTCCAACTTGTATCAAAGAAATTCCCGAACTCAATAGGTTGCAGGCAAAGTACGCCAGTGATACCTCGATAGTTTTTCTTGGTTTGTGTGACGAATCCCAGCAACTCATGGATAATATATTAACCCGTTTTCCTTTTAATTACAAACAAGTCGCTGAAGCGCAAAAGTATACCAGCAAATTGCAAACGCGTTTGGTGAAAACGTACCCACAAAATTTAATCATAGATCACAATTTCAATATTGTTTTTGAAGTCTCAGATGGGTCAGCTGATATTTTTAGCGCGTTAGATACCAAATTACAAGAACTTGTCAACCTGCCAACTAATTAAATGAACTGTAGTCCACTTCAGAATCAGACCGATCTTAAGCTGAGTATTTTTGATTCAGTACGATTGCTAAACGAAGCGCATTGGGAGGTGCTTGTGCCTGACAACGAGGTCTACATGACATTGCCTTACCTAAGAGCCTTAGAGGCTAGTTTGGAAGGCAAAGTTGACTTTCGCTACATCTTGTTCTATAACGAAGATTTTAACCCAGTGGGTATAGCTATTGTGCAATTGCTTCAGTTTTCAAATAAAGAGCTGAACACCAATGATTTGCACCATCGTTTTGGTAATTATCTTTCGGATAAAGTACTTCACAATTTGGACGCACGCGTAATGTTGTGCGGGAATGCCTTCTCTACCGGTGAGAATGGTTTTATGTTTTGCGAATCGGTACCCAATGATATCGCTAAACACAACTTAAGCAGGGCACTTAATAGAATCAAGCGCGACGAGAAAAAAGCCAACAACGGTGTTTCCATTATTCTATTAAAGGATTTTTGGCCAGAACGTTATAATCAACTAGAAGTATTGAAAGAAGACGGGTACAGTTCGTTTGAAATTGATGTAAACATGGTTGTTACCATTAAGTCAAATTGGAAAACCTTTGAGGACTACCTGGGCGATCTTGTGACGAAATTTAGGACAAAGGTTAAAGGCATATATAAAAAATCTAGTCAGCTGACTTATAAGGTATTAGCCGCTCAAGAGATTCGCAAATACAGCAAGGAAATAGATACATTGTACTACAATGTTTTGGAACGCGCAGATTATCGGTTTGGAGAATTAAACGCAGAGACTTTTGCACTTTTCACTGAAACAATGTCAGATTATTTTCGAATGACTGGATATTTTTTAGAGAACGCACTCGTTGGTTTTAGTACCTGTTTTAAAGGGGATGAGGTTGTAGATGCAAACTTTGTTGGCATTGATTATACGCTAAATCACGAACACGCCATTTACCAGCGCATGTTGTGTGATTTTATTAAATATGCGATAGACAGCAACATGAAGGAACTTCGGTTGGGGAGGACTGCAGAAGAAATGAAAAGCACATTGGGCGCAGAGCCTGTAGATATGCGCCTTTTTGTTAAGCATAAAAATCACATTACCAATAAGTTGGTGAAACCTATTTTAGGTCAAATTAAGCCAAGTAAATTTGAGCTAAGAAGACCATTCAAAGCCATTTTGTATCAAGACTAATGGATTCATTAACACAAATTGTTCTAGGTGCAGCAGTAGGTGAGGCTACGTTGGGTAAAAAAGCAGGTAACAAGGCGATGCTTTGGGGAGCGATTGCGGGAACAATACCTGACTTAGACGTTATTGGACGATTCTTCTTGGATGATATTACCGCATTGGAATGGCATAGGGGAATCTCGCACAGCCTATTTTTTAGCATTGTTGCTTCTCTCGTATTGGGTATGTTGCTTTTCCGTTTCCATAAAAACAGGAAGAATGAAGCAAATCAAAAACAATGGACGTGGTTGTTTTTTATGGCGTTAGTTACACATCCACTGCTTGATTGTCACACCACATGGGGAACACAGTTTTTTTGGCCCTTTGATCTGCGAATAGCGTACAACAACATAAACGTTGTTGACCCCATTTATACGCTTCCTTTTTTGACATTTGTGCTAATGGCATTGTTTAAAAGGCGGGGTTCTGATAAACGAATTAAATACAACAATACCGGCCTGATTGTAAGCAGTTTTTATATGCTGATAACGATTGGGTTAAAGGGCGCATCTTACCAAACTTTTAAACATAGTTTGCAAGAGCAAAATATTGAGTATTCGTCCATTTTAAATCGGCCGACGATGTTTAATGCTGTACTTTGGACCGCGAATGTTGAAACCAAAGACTCGTTTTTAATTGGGTATTATTCGTTTTTCGATAAAGACAAACACATTCCTTTCATTGGTCATGCAAAGCACCAAAGTAGAATTGACTCTATTCGGGACGAACCTCAAATTGCGCGATTATTAAAAATTACCAAAGGCTGGTACGTAATAAGAAAAAAGCAAGATACACTGCGGTTATGTGATTTACGGTTTGGCGAGTTTGAAGAAGGGAGTGACGAATTTGTGTTCACCCACAACTTAGTGCAGAAGCGAGGCGAGTGGGTTGTTGAGCAAGTTGATCCCAAATTTAGCTTTAGTGATATTCCAGCGTTCATGACCGTTTTGTGTGACCGTATTATAGGAAATGAAGATGCATTAAAAAAGCCACTCACGGAGTGAGCGGCTTTGGTAAATTTGAGTTAATCAGATTATGAGAACTGGCAAATAACACCCCCCATAAGAGCGATTGTTACAATCCAGTACCCAGCATTAACTAAGATATACTTAAATCCTTTTCTTTCGAACATAGCATTGGTTGCAAGAATAGGTAAAGCAAAGAAAATTCCAGCTAAAACTCCATGCACTGCGCCATGTTTAAACGTTTTAAAGTTTTCCATCCAACCTGCATTATTGGCGTCAAGATGAGCAGTTACGCTTTTTAAAGCTTCGTCTTGTCCATAAAAAATGGATCCCAGATGTAATTGATGAATAACAACAAATTGCATTTGAAACGCTAATAAAACGGCAAATACGAAGCTTAGTCCAAATATGACTGCCATATTGCCACTTTTAACTTTTTCGTCTGTCATGCCTGAGGCTTCCATCCAAGCCTTCCCAAACACCTTTGGGTTATACCAGATAAAACCAATAATCATTGGCACCAATGCGGCCAACAATAAAATAGGAAAATTCAATGTCATAATAATACTTTTTAGTTCATCTCAAATGTAATAGATTTAACAAACTTGTAAAAGACAAGTCAAAGGGTGATTGCGTGATAAAACAACCTTAGACTAAATACAATTAGTAGTATACCAATTCCTTTGTAAAGTTTGATTAGAAAATGAGGTTCAATAATTCGTTTTAAATATTTGGAGCCGTATACTTTAAGACTGTCGGTTGTGATAATTCCGAACAATGCGGCGCATAGGAAAATGACAACTTCTTGTTCTGTGTCATATGCGAGCTTAGCACTTCCAATCATGGCAATCCACACCACGAACACAAATGGGTTGACAAAGTTGATTAAAAAGGCTTTTGTGAAAAAGGTGGCGTAGTCTATTTTTTTTATGGATATCGGCTTGTTTGCTGGTAGCTTTGGTTTGAATATGTACCCTAGTCCGAATACGACCAATACAATTCCCCCAATAATGGCAAGCCACAACTCATTCTGTTTGGATTCATTTTTGAAAAGTTTGGATGCCCAGAAATAACATAAGATGATTACCGATGCATCACTTACAACAATTCCGATAGCGGCAGAAATACCACTTTTAGTGCCATGTTCTAGGCTAATTTGTAAAAGGTAGAAAAAGACAGGCCCGATGAACAACATCATCGCTAATCCCAATAACAATCCTTCAAAAAGAGCCATGTCGCGAAAATATGTAAAGAATGGAGAATGTGAATGCGGAGTTTATGTTGAAAATTAAAACGACGTAAAATTTTAGTTTTTAAAGTCAAACTATCCAAGTGAAATATTTAAAATTAATCAACATTAATGTTTGTAAATAAGCAACGAATTGGTGAATGTTATTTTTCAAAAGAGAAGTGGCAAAAGCTATGGCGATAATCATTAAAACCCCTACCATTATCACTTTGATATATGAATTTAAGTCAAAGTATTTATTAAGATACAGCACCAAATAAATATTTTCTTACCTTAGCTCTTGTAGTCGAGTCTGCTTAGTCGCATATAGTCTCAGTAGTAGTCAAATAACAGTAATAATTATTTATAAAAACAATCTTACGCTGCATTGCGGTAGCTATCTTAATGGTCGCTTCCGTACAATCTTCTTTATCTCAAACAAGTTTTAGTAAAGCCCGTATCGGCTATGGCGACGAATGTAGCTGGCCGTTTAGTAGTACTGCAGTCTATGACAATAACGGTGATATATATGGTATGTGGCGTGATGGCGGTGGGTCTTCGGCAGTATACAGGTTGATTAAGTGGAATGGTTCAGGTTTTACTGTACTGTCCGTAGTCTGAGACTACGGACAGTACGAGGAGACTACGGACAGTACAAGTACGAACTTTTGAATGTGAAGCGCACAATCTATTTTTAATCTTGGATATATTAAAAGAACCCTTGTAGTAGATACAATTGGCTGTGAAGCA
>JBLING010000103.1:0-8154 GCA_047639155.1 bacterium | reverse complement strand
GTTATTAAGTAGTTGACAGATATGTCAATACTGGACAAATGTTTTTATTTACTTTTTCTTTTTCGGCACTACTTCCTTACCGGTGGCGGCCATTTCGGTTACACATTTAGAACAGGTGTTGCCACCCCAAAGAAATTGTCTGAAATTTTTAGGAGTCCTGATTTGTGGTTGAGGTTCTCCGCATTTGGGGCATTGTATTGCCTTCATATTCGTATATGATCAGTGTTTTTTATTGCGTTTGTCTTTGATGCTACAACCAATTGCTTTTGTGCTGGTTGTTGTAATTATCTTTCCGGCAAGCAGGGCATCAAGTGCATCCTCTGCATATCTTTCGGATACATCATTAGGGTCAGCATAATTGTTGTCGATGGCACCGATGTAGCGAACGATGTTTTTACCTTCCTGTTTGTTTAAGATGAAAATATGTGGAGTCTTGGTGGCACCATATTGCGGGTAAATGCTTTGATCTTCATCCAACAAATATGGGAAAGAGAAACCTTTTTCTTTTGCACGTTTTGTCATTGCAACCAGTCCGTCATCAGGTACGATTGTGGTGTCATTCGGGCTAACCGCAATTACAGGATAGCCTAATGGTGCATACTTCTTGTTGAGATCTATAATCCGTTGTTCGTAGGCAACGGCATACGGACAATGATTACAAGTAAAGATTACGATAAAGCCTTTTGCTTCTGGATAGTCGCCTAAAGATACGCGCTTCCCTTGTGTAGACGGCAAGCTAAAATCAGTGGCTTCGTCGCCAACTGCGTAACCCGATTGTAGTGCAGCTTCAGTTTGCGCTACAACGGTAGTGTCGCTTTGTGATTGATCTTTTGTCGTTGCGCTGTTTGTCGTACACGCCGCAAAACACGCAAGCGCTGTAAGTGATAATATTAGTAATTTCATAAATATTTTTGTATCAAGTTATTTAATTCTTCTTTCGTTAGTTGGCCTTCATGAAATTCCAATTGAACACCATTTTTGTAAAATGCCGTTGCAGGAATTGAGCCACTCCAGTCTTCGTTAATCGCAGGTATCCATTCATTCATACGTTTTGCATCGTCTAATAGGAAAACATTGGGTTGTATGTTCATAGTTTGAACCACGCGAACCACACCAGTCTTTAGGTTGGATGGATTGTCTAATGACACCAAGATCATTTCATATTTCTTATTCGAACGAAAATCGGCGTCAAGTTCCAGGAAGTGTGGTAGTTCTTCCATGCATGGTTTACACCATGTGGCCCAGAAATTGACAACATATAGTTTATCATCAGACGGTTTAATTATATCGAACAGTTGATCATAATTTACAACTTCCAATCTTGGTTTTTGCTCTTGGGTGCAACCGACAATAAGTGTAAGGAATAATAGAACGGTAACAGTTTCTCGAATGTTAGCGCTTACTTTCATCTTCCCAACATTTTATGGACTAGATCTTCATATCGTTTCCAACCAATAAATTGTTCCACTTCCTCTCGTCTAGATCTTAGTAAGGCCATCATTGGTTTCCATAAATCTGAACTTCTTTGAAACATGTCGTAATGAAATCCATCAACATGTTCAAGGAATGTACTTCCATCTTCAGGGTCTTCTTCATATAAATCAGCGTTCATCCGCTCTAATACTATAGGCATCAAAAACGTAGACCCAATATCCTGTTTTAGTAAGGTGACGGCTTGTTTTATTGTCAAATCTTTCAATGCAATTTTTCGGAATTCATGACAATCTTTTAGCGTTTTCGAAAAGTATTCCTCTCGGTCAGGCCAAAAGACATTCTCTAATTCTTGTATTGATTTGTTTTTGTCCATTACGGTTTGTTTTTAACGTTATCTTCTAACCACTGATGTTGTTCCCAAAGCAAGTGTAAAATACTTTCCTTGGCTGCATAACCATGACTCTCTTTTGGTAATATTACCAAACGGACAGGAGCGCCCAAACCTTTAAGTGCATTAAAGTAACGCTCACTTTGTAATGGGTAAGTGCCAGAATTGTTATCTGCTTCTCCGTGTATCAATAACAATGGTGTTTTCATTTTGTCGGCATGCATAAATGGCGACATGGTATTGTAAATATCTGGAGCATCCCAATACGAACGTTCTTCACTTTGGAATCCAAAAGGAGTAAGCGTTCTGTTGTATGCACCACTGCGGGCAATACCTGCCGCAAATAAATCGGAGTGCGATAATAAATTGGCTACCATGAAAGCGCCATAACTATGTCCGCCTACAGCTACCCGATTGCGATCTATATAGCCCAGTGAATCAATTGCGTCTATTCCGGCTTTCGCATTTGCCACAAGTTGTTTTCTGAAATCATCATTAGGTTCAGCCTCTCCTTCACCAACAATCGGGAAAGCTGCGTCATCCAATACCGCATAACCCTGTGTTACCCAATACACCATCGAACCGTAATATGGGTACGTAAACTGATTTGGGTTTTCTGTGGATTGTGAAGCGGTAGATTTGTCTTTGTATTCGCGTGGGTATGCCCACATAATCATTGGCACCTTTTCCTTCTTCGATGTGTCGTAACCAAGTGGCAGGTATAAAGTTCCAGATAAGTCTAAACCATCTTCACGCTGGTAATGTACCACTTCCTTATGCACGTCTGTGATGCTTTGGAATGGGTTTACAAATGAAGTCAATTGAACAACGGGTTGTTTGCTGTCAACAGGTCTTAGATAATAATTTGGGTATTCATTTTTAGATTCAATTCTGACAAGTATTACACCAGTTTTGTGGTCATAGCTGTAAAGGTTCTCAAGTTTATCGGTGAAAGTAGATTGGTAAACCCGAACGGTTTCTTTCGACTTTAAATCCATTTTGTCTAAAAAAGGAAATTGTCCTTCTTTGGAATATCCATCTCCGAGAAGAAATACACTGCCTTTATCTAGGGTTAGCACATTTCGTCCGTATTTGCCTTTTTCAACCGTGAACTGCCCAGGGTTGCTGTATCGGTCTTGATAGTTACGATCAAATAATACGCGTGGTTCAATGTTCGTAGTAGATGGGTCGATTACATATGTTTTGGTGTTTCTAGTATTCCACCAATAATCAGACAAAATCGCCGTTGTACTATTTCCCCACGTAATTCCACTATACCGATTTATCGTTTTACATAATGAACGCGCTGTACCGTTAAACGGAGCCGTCAATTCAAACACTTCATCACGGAAATCAACTTCTTTTGCTGGATCGCCACTGTCTAATGCCTCGGCGTATACAAGCGTTGCTGGTTGGTCTGCTCTCCACGTAAAGCTCCGGTTGCCCGTGCGTGTTGCCATAAATCCTTTTGGCAAGTCTTCAATCAACGGAACAGTGGATATCGTTTCAACCATCTCTCCATCTTTCGTGAATATGCGTGTTGTATTCGGGAACCGACCATACGTCACGATATAAGAAAACGGTTTTTGGATGTTACCAACCATTACATAGTTTCCGTCTGGTGAGAATGATATTCTGGTATACATATCCGCCGTTAACCATTTGGTTTGTATTCCTTTTAATGTAATATGAACCAGCTCTGACGTTGCCAATTGTTCGAAATTGAACTCGTCATTTTTGTTTTTCAGCAAATCTTGATATGTGCGATTTTGAGCCTTTTTACCTTCGTTTGTTGAGATAATTGGTCCGGTTGGGATATTGTTTTCTGTATCGATTAAGGGCTTTCGGGTTGATGGTATAACCTTTATAATCATGGATTTGCTGTCACGCATCCAACTTATAGCGCCATACATATTGGCGTTTAGGATTGCCTCTGTTAATTGCGTTGCTGCGTTTTTCTTGATGTCTAAAATCCACAACTCATTCCCATTGAAAGTTGTATGCGTAAAAGCAAGCATAGTTTCATCCGGTGACCAACTGAAGCTACTTAATTTTGGATTTTCGGGTAAACCATTTACTGTTATTGCGTCTCCAGATTTCTTTCCCAATCGCTTGGTTTCAATTGAAGTGTAGAAAGTGGTTCTACTCCCGATGTTAGTTTTTGGATCGATCCGCAATCCGGCAAGTCTCAATTCTTCCTGTGAAAGCTCCGCAATAGTTTTATACGAATTGCGGTACAACAGCACCATATAGTCCTTTTTGGACGTAAAAATGGCCGTCGGTGGACGATTTACATCTACTAAATCTAAAATGTCTTGAGGTGGTTTTTGGTAATCTAATTGTTCTTGTGCGTCCGCTGTGTTAAACAAAAGTATTGCTATTAGGAGATGAAAAACTTTCATCCGCCAAAGATAGGCGTAGGGATTTAAGAATTCAGATTTTCGCTACAGGTCATTCAGAGAAACCGACGACAGGAGGTTGCGAAGAATCTTACGAACCGCAACCAAACCAATCTAAAATTTTCAATCTACCTTCTCTTAAGCTGATTGTCAAACAAATCTATGTGCACATCTTCTTGGGATGTGTATATGGTTTTTATGCTTTATGTTAGAAGCCTATTCCTCTCGACTTGCTTGATTGAACGCTTCTTTCTTTTTTTGTTCAAAATGCTTTAGATAATCAAAGGTTAATTTGATCCCTTCCTCATGTCCTTTAACAGCATTAACAACACTTTCTAAAGTTCTCATCATTTCATTATAGTTAAGAGATGCTTTGCGAAGAGCAATAAAAGTACGCATAATAGTTATGTTCATTTCTTTCGCTTGGGCACTTTTTAAAACACTAGAAAGCATTGCTACACCGGATTCTGTAAATGCAAATGGAAATGCACCGCCTAGATGTTGTTTTGAAGGTATCACATTTTGTGATACCATAGTTTCAACTTCATCATCGGTTAGGGTAAACATAAAATCTTCAGGAAAAAGATCCATATTTCTTCGAACTGCTTGTTTTAAAGCTCTTGTTTCAACGCCATAAATTCTGCTAAATGCATGTCAAGTACTCTATCATCTCTAAGAATTACTATTTTACTTTTAACAACTTCATTAGGTACGAATACGTTTTTGTTCATAATTGCTCGTAAACTCAATTGTGTAATATTGATCTGCGTTATTCACAGTCCAATAAGCAGATTGTGAGGGAGTTATTAGAAACGATAATTGACATTTCTAATCATCACGCGACTATAATACATTAGATGTATCAATGTAACGCAAGGGTGAAGGTCATAAAACCGCAGTTCGTCGCATTTTGATCTCCAAAAGAATAAAATTCAAATTTATTATCAGCTGTTTTGTTAAAATGTCTAAAATAACTGCTGGTAGGTGTTCCACATGCTAACTTTAAGGCACGAGCTAACAATCTAAAATCTCCAATCTACCTTCTCTTAAGCCGATTGTCGAACAAATCAATAAGTACACCCACGTGAGGCTCTATGGGAGACTTCGGGATGAGTTCCATCGTTTCAACACCATCCCTACTTAGAATGAAGCTTTTATGCTTGACTTCATAATGATAATCGTCGTAACAATCCAACCTTATTTGTTTGCTGTCTTTTGTATAAAAGAGCCCTCGGCTTGTTACATAACCATCTTTATATCGTTTTCGGAAAATCATATTTGTTATAATAAGACACCATGCGACAGTCTGAAATACTTCGTTGTTCCATTGGATTGTATCGCTTGCCTTAGGGATTGAAACGAAAGGTGAAAGTTCAGCGACTAAAAAGATAACAAACGCTGCAACTAATGTTACTCCAATAGCTCAGCCAAAATCAGCAAGACCCAACTTCCGTTTACTAACAATGTTGAATTTTATCAGGATATCTCTTTCCGTTTTAATCATTCTTATCCAATCACTTGCGATTACAGAAAAAATAGAAATGGTTGAGATTATTACCAAAGCATATCCTAACGTAAACGGCACAATAAAAGAGGCCAAAAATATCAGCAAAATGGCAACAAGAAATAAATTTCTGCGGGTCAATGGCTTCGTTTTTGACAAAGCTACACAAAATGCAGAATTGAAATTTGAAAATGTGTGAGATGCCGTGGTTCAACGCTTGCAAATCCTACATTCTACATTTTACATTTCCCGGAGATTCTTCGCTCCGCTCTGAATGACGCTTAGCAAAATCAACTCAGCTTTGTCATTCGTCTTGTGTCAACTCGTCCTTGGTCAACAAATCCAACATTTCACAAAAAAACCCCAACATACGTTGAGGCTTTCGAATATTTAAATGTTTAAGTCTGGTTACAGACTTTGCTCTAGTCGTTTGATAAAGTCGCTTAACTCTTTGCCTTTCAATAGGTTTTGAGCCAGTTTTGCCAAATCCATTGCATTGTTCAGCAACGATTTTTGTGCGTCTTCTTCTTTCGTGTCAAGTAATTTTTTAGCCAGAGTATGGTTGGAGTTTATACTCACGCGATATCGTTCAGGCATTGAACCAAACATAGCCATTCCACCCATGCCGCCCATCTCACTCATACGTCGTTCCCACTCAGAACGTGTAATCGTGATGAAGTCGTCAGTTGGTGAAAGCACCACTGTCGTTACTTCAAACTTGTCTTTATTGACAGTGCTTTCAAATGTTTCTTTCAACTTGGTAACGTCATCTTCGCTTAAAACAGATTCAGACTTTTCATCCTTGTCGATAATCTTATCAATGGTGTCGGCATCGACGCGTCGTAACTGTACTTTTTTAAGCTTCTGCTCGATGTTTGATACGAAGTGGTTATCAATAACCTCGTCCATCAACAGTACATTGTAGCCACGGTCTTGTGCTTTCTGTACATAGCTAAATTGCTCGTCAATGTTTGAAGAATATAGGGCGATTGTGTTCCCGTCTTTATCGGTTTGGTTCGCTTTGATGTCTTCAATATATTGTTCTAGAATGGTGTGTTTACCATCAACGTCTTTCAACAAACAGATTTTCTTCGTTCTGTCGTAAAACTTCTCGTCACTAATCATTCCATATTTAACAAACAAATTGATAGATCCCCATTTGGCCTCAAAATCTGCTGCATCTTTCTTATACAACTCTGTTAATTTGTCGGCAACTTTTTTGCTAATGTGGCCAGTAATCTTCTTAACGTTCCCATCTGCTTGTAGTGCGCTTCTAGATACGTTTAACGGAATATCCGGACTGTCAATCACACCGTGCAACAACATCAAGTATTCAGGAACAATGTCGGCAACATTATCGGTAACAAAAACTTGATTGCTGTAAAGTTGAATCTTGTTTTTATTTGGATCGATGTCTTTTTTGATTTTTGGGAAGTAAAGTACACCTGTAAGGTTAAAAGGATAGTCAACATTCATGTGAATCCAAAACAAAGGGTCTTCCGCGAAAGGATATAATTCCTTATAAAACGCGATGTAGTCTTCATCTTTTAACTCCGTTGGGTTCTTCTTCCACAAAGGATCAACGTTGTTGATTACCTTTCCGTCGAACTCAATTTCGATTGGGAGAAACTTACAGTATTTGCTCAACAAACCTTGAATTGAGCCGGTTTCTAAGAATTCTTTAGAATCTTCGTTAATGTGTAGTATTACACTGGTACCACGCTTCTTGCGTTTCCCTTTCTTAATTCTAAAGTCTGTTGAACCTTCACATATCCAATTGGCAGCTTCTGAACCGTCTTGATAACTCAAAGAGTCAATTTCAACCTTGTCGGCAACCATAAAAGAAGAATAAAATCCCAATCCAAAATGACCAATAATGTTGGCTGATTCGGTGTCGTCTTTGAATTTTTCTACAAACTCCTCGGCGCCACTAAATGCGATTTGATTGATGTACTTGTCTATTTCCTCAGCAGTCATTCCGATACCTTGGTCACTAATCGTCAACGTTTTTTTCTTTTCGTCGATTTTGACAGTGATTTTCAGGTCATCTGTTTGGCCTGTTTTCTCACCTTTGGCCGCCAATACTTTCAACTTGTTTGAAGCGTCGACTGCGTTCGAGATTAGTTCACGTAAGAATATCTCGTGGTCTGTATAAAGAAACTTCTTAATAATAGGGAAGATGTTTTCCGTGTTAACTGAAACTTTTCCTTTTTGCATTGTAATTTGTTTTGAAAGCCATACTTCAAAATGTTTACCAAAAATAAAAAACAGGTATAGAAGGCCTAAACTGTGTCAAATCGTCAGTATAATTGTGTCAAGTGAAACAAAGTTGGCTTAAAAATATAATTTCAGACCAGGAGTTTTGGCTGATACTGCTTTTCAACGTAGCGTTGATTGTCACATATTACTTAGGGGAAACCTCAGCTTCG
>JBLING010000102.1:0-8176 GCA_047639155.1 bacterium | reverse complement strand
GTCGTTGTTTAAGTCACCAAAAGCTGGCTTAGCCAGTGCACCAAAATTATAGTCGTAACACGTGTTAACCCCAGATAAGTGAAACGGGTCTTCCTCTACCAATGTAAACTTCGTAATATCACCGCGGCGTATATCCCTATAAATGGTAACCTTCCCTCTTTCATCTCCTAAAATAAATTCAGGATCGCCATTGCCATCTAAGTCTTTAATAACTGGTGCCGAATAACTTATGTTTTTAAACACCAAGGTATCATAAAAGTCATTGTTGTCGGGGTTGTACCATGTTTCTAACCTCCAAAATCCAGGCAAAATACCGCCCAAGGTGTCCTGTAGTTTTTCAAAAACTGGCACGTCGGTTTTAGATGTATTTCGGTAATACACACTATTCCCTGAATAAGACCCTATAACCAAATCTATATAATCATCGCCATCAACATCAGCTAAATTAGGCGTAGTTGCTTGATCCAATTGAATGCCATAGGTCTTGTCAGATAGTTTGGAAGCCGTTGCTGTGCTTCCTGATCCAATGATACTATATAGGCTAAGTGTTCCATTCAATCGTCCTACCAAAAGCTCTGGTTTCCCGTCACGGTTAAGGTCGCCTAAGCAAGGTGACAACCGCTGAATAGAATCTTTTTGCAATCCAAGATAGTCTGTTTTCTTAAGTTGGAACACGGGAGTTGTCTTGTCCCCTATGTTTTCATAATACACCAGGTAATCCGCCAATTCTTTCGTTATTCCATAATCACCGTTGGTCGCTAGAATCAAATCTTGATCACCATCTCCATCCATATCCGCAAGTATTGGTGCTGTGTGACCACCGTCGTCAACCATGTCTCTATCCAGAAACATTGAATCTTTTAATTCAAAAACTGGGTGATCGTTTTTGCCTTTATTCTCATAGAATAGGATGCGGTTTGCTTCTCGAAAATTATAACTCGCCTTAGAAAAGCTATTCACGGCCACTATTAAATCTTTCACACCATCACCAGTTGCTTCTTGAAAGTAAGCGGCAGGAAACACATCCGTAACTGCACGGTACGAATTACTCGGAAACAGGGAGTCGTTCGACACCATTGAGTCGATTTTCAACTTTAAATCAGCTTTACCGTTAATAATAAGATTTAAATTATTCAATCCAGCGTTGCCAATAACGGCATCCATGTCTGTATCCCCATCATTGTCAATTAACAATATCGACGAGCCACCGGCATGTTTCTTCTTATGCCTGTATATTTTATGAAAGCAAAATGGATCACTTTCGAATAAAATTTCATTTGAGCCATCAAACTCTTGAAAATCGCCCCAACATTGGTCTGCAATTTCAAAATCTATTGAGTCTAGTGATTTTCCATATTCCGCCGAGTTGTTCAAAAACAAGGTAATTCCATAACCCAGTGTTTGCAACGTCATAAAATCAATATCACCGTCACCATCAATGTCTTCTATGGCTGGAATGTTGGTTCTATCGCAGAATAAATCATTGGTGTCCAGTGGGGCTTCCCCAAAATTGTATGCCCTTAAATCGGCATCTCTAACTTCAAACATAGCGTGTGGGTCACTCGCTTTCGTGCTGTTTTTATATAAGGCAATGGCGTCTGTATCTTCATTGAAAAACCACAAATCAGGCTTTCCATCGGCGTTATAGTCTTTGAACACCACCCAGGTCGTAAACCTACCAGGGTAAATTTGATCATACTTTGGTTCGTAAGTATAATTGCCATTACCGTCGTGAATTAAGGATATGGTTTTACCACCATTTCTATCAAAGACAAATAGGTCAAGTATATCGTCATTGTTGATGTCTAAGTTATAAAACTGAGGTTGATTTAGGCCACCAGCAGTGCCTAACGGGAGTGTTCTACCATTTTCATCTTTCACTTCAACACTATTTACAATTTCATAAGAAATGGATTGCGCTATAGTTGAACTTAAACTTATTAAACTTACTAAAATGGTTAAAACACTACGCATATATTTGAATTTATAGATAGATACTTTGTGGTTCATTAATGCTGCACAATATAGAGCAGATTTAAAACTTGATTGTCGGAACCGTATCAAATGTTATTAAAATTACTTCTTTTGTAATAACAATAGAAACATGACACCCCAGGAGTTTCATTCCATATTCATTGATTCCAAACAAAGATTTAGTACAGATACTAGAGGAATAAAACCTGGTGACATATTTTTTGCCCTTAAAGGAGAAAATTTTAACGGCAATACATATGCAAAACAGGCAATAGAAGAAGGTGCTGCATACGCTGTGGTGGATGAGCCTGTTCATTTCAAAAGTGACCAATTAATTCAAGTCCCAGATGTTCTTGGATTTATGCAAGAGCTTGCGACATTTCATCGTCGACAATTTGACATCCCGATTATTGCGATCGCCGGTAGTAACGGTAAAACAACAACCAAAGAATTAATGCTGGGTGTACTTTCAACACAATATAGGGTTCACGCCACAGCTGGGAATTTCAATAACCACATTGGTGTACCTATCACTTTGCTTTCTATGCCAATGAACACCGAGATAGGACTGATTGAAATTGGAACCAACAATTTTGGTGAAATTGCATTTTTAAGCCAACTGTTGGAGCCCAATTATGGGATAATCACCAATATAGGAAAAGAGCATTTAGAGGGATTTGGAGACCTTGAAGGCGTAGCTCGGGAAGAAAGTGAGTTGTACAACTATCTTGTAAAAAACAAAGGTTTTGCCTTTGTAAATGCCGACGACACATATTTGAATAGAATGTCGCATCGCTTGAAGGACAAAAGAACATACTCTCTAAAAGACAAGACCGCTGACGTTTACGTAGAAGTCGTTGAAGTGGCACCAGAAGTAGAGTTGCTGTATAATGGCTCGTGTATTCATGCCCGATTGAGCGGCCTACACAATGCCCAAAATATGGCTGCTGCAGTTGCTGTCGCGGATTACTTTAAAATTGAGATGTTGAACATTCAGGACGGCATTTTAGGCTATGAATCAAAAAACAATCGTTCTGAAATAAGGGTGATTGGAACCAACCATTTTATGCTTGACGCATATAATGCAAACCCAAGCAGTATGATGGCGGCAATTCAAACCTTTAGATCGCTTAAAGCAGACAATAAAGTTATTCTTTTAGGGGATATGTTTGAGATTGGAAGTCGTGCAAATGCTGAACATCAAGAAGTTTTGGACGCCGCCTTGGCGTTGGGTTGCTCGGTAATGGTCGCGGGGAAGCAGTTCTCAAAGGTTGCTAAAAGTTCTAATGCTATAGCGTTTACTACAACCGACGAGTTGATACAAAATCTTATAGAACAGCGCATTACAAAGACGTGGTTCTTGATAAAAGGTTCTAGAGGCATGGAAATGGAACGTGCTTTAGAAGCTTTTGAGAATTAAAATAATTGACCAAGGACGTATTGACAGTTGACTGTGTATTACAACGTCCTCCGATAATTCCGGATCAATATTGCCCCTAAATTCTTGTGCGGAGGCAAATAGTCCTGGAAACGTTCTTTTGCCTGAGCGTTGTTGCCAATCCTTTTTTCTACCGTTGGCCAAACGATCTCCCAATTCAAGTCCTCCCCTTTTCGAATCGTCTCACAAATCGTAAAAATCAATTCATTATTGACATATAGTGTCCCAACTTGCTTACTCGTAATTATCTGTGCATTTGGGGCATAGTCCAACACTTTACTGATGTTGTTGTATCCACCACAAGAGCCTAAAATAACCAAGTCGGAATTAGGCGTGATTGTTTCTATAGTAATGTTGGCGTAATAGCTATGACCTCTGTGTACCACTGCATCTGGGAACCGCTTGCTTTCTTTGAAAAAAGCCTGTAGTTCTTCCTGACCATCATATTCGTCCCTGGCTTTATTGGCATAAAGTTTCACTTTTTTACCTGCAGTTGATTCAATAATTACATAGTGCCCTTTGTCAACTACTTTCCATCCTGGTCGCTGGAATCGTGAAATAAACGTAGCATAACTTGCCCAACCGTCTTCGTCGTCAAAGAAAAAGTGTTGTTGTACGTGTACACCATCTTTAAACATTGCGCTATTGGGCACCGTTGATAAGCCTTTTACGTCTTCCGACAATGTTTCAGAAACTTGGTTGATTTCCAATAACTCCAACAATAGTCCGTATAATTTCTCTGCTTCAGCGTTCTTCCATTTGACTTGTAAGTATTCCTTCTTTAATGCGTTTTCAAACAGCAGTTTTGTCTCATCATCCGAAATACTACCATAGGTATCTGCTACCGCAACTGCCTGTTCTAATGGATTGATCTCAGTCTGTAAACCACCGATAAATGCATTAAACAAGGACCGTTTTTCCCATAAACTCATCTTGCCTAAGAACGTAGGAAGTTCGTTGTAAGCGGCACACATTTTTATAAATATTCGATACTGATTACGCCCCAAATTGTGTAAAAACTCATATGACGTTTCTTCCGTCATGCGAGTCATTAGCCGTTTAAACAACCCTAGAAATGTAGAAGTATACACTTCGTCTTCTCCATAAACCATCAACGTATAAATCTCTTGCGCCGACATATTACTGGTGTCGCAAAGTTTAAAACGAATCGCGTCTGATTCCTCATGGAGTTCATTTAATGTGCGCACTTTTCTAGTAGCGAGATAAGTTAGCTCGTCATCTACTGAATACCCGCCGAGAATAGATGGTTGAGTTCGAAGCTTCAACAAATGCTGAAAGGTTGCCTCTTTACTTTTACCGAGGTTATGTGCTTCATTCACCTTCAAACTGTAGTTACTGATATCATCCAGAAACAAATAGGCTTTTGAATTACTTCCAACTTTTCGAAAAATACCCATCATTTGATCAACCGTAGGCTGGCCATGCACTTGTAACATGTCGGTAAACACTGGATTTGCCGTCCCCATGTAAAAACTAACATGTGCTGGAGCTGTTTGACACAAGACTTCCAACACTGTGGCGGAATAGGATTGAAATGCAAAATCGCCATAGTGTTTAAGTACTTCGCTTGGATATTGCTTTGCAGCCAGTTTTAGAATGTCTTCAGAGTACGCTTTATCATCAAAAAATGGAATTACATTAAGGGTGGTGTATAAATCACTTTTCAGAATTGTCTTGATTCGACTGACTTCTATAACCTCCTGAATACGAAGTATTAGGCTGAAGTATGCGTTAAACGTAGTATACAAGTGGTAATTCGTACGGTCAACCTTTTCCAGCATGTGAACCAAATCATTTAGTCTCCTTTTTTTATCTAATTCAGTGTAGTTGCTGTTGTTGTTGATGTTTTCCTGAATCACATCAACGGTTTTGAGATATAAGTTTGTTGCTGCATTGGTCTGCAGTGGAGAAAGGAGTTTTACAGTGTCATTTGGCAAACCATCATAACGATCAATACGCAACTGGTTGCCGTCCACCGCCTTGTTGGCGATTTCAACGATATCGGTTTGGGCCAAAGTAATCATTGGCCCAAAAACCCAAAACCAGAAGATGAAACGCTTAGTCATTTAGATGTGGTTTAGCTGCTTCCCATAGCACTACACCAGCACAAACGGAAATATTCAAGGAATGTTTTGTTCCCAACTGCGGAATTTCAATTACGTGATCAGACATAGAGATGGCTTCGTCAGTCACCCCTTCAACTTCGTTGCCAAGCACAACTGCATATTGTTTATTGGCTTCAAAACTAAAATCATCTAGTTGAACAGCCTTTTCGGTTTGTTCGATTGAAATTATAACATAACCCTTTGATTTTAAATCAATAATGACATCTGACGCGTTTTTTACATGAGTCCAATTCACGGATTGTTCTGCACCAATGGCGGACTTTGTTATATCGCGATGCGGCGGTTTTGCGGTAATGCCGCAGAGATACAAGTGCTCTATTCTAAAGGCATCGGATGTCCTAAAAACAGAACCAACGTTCAACATACTTCGTACATTGTCAAGCAAAACGCAAATGGGAAGTTTATCCGCTTTTTTAAATTCTTCCACACTCAGCCTATTAAGCTCTATATTTTTTAATTTGCGATGCATTTAATTTTCAAATTCAGGTGGCAAAAGTAAAACAGGATAATGAAACTCCGCTAATGCGCCAATACGCGCAAATAAAGGTGAAATACCCTGGAGCCATGGTCTTATTCCGAGTGGGTGACTTTTATGAAACTTTTAATGAGGACGCTGTTAAAGCCTCTGAGATTTTGGATATCGTGCTCACCAAGCGTGCCAACGGCAAAGCATCTCATGTCAATTTAGCTGGTTTTCCACATCATGCCTTAGACACTTACCTACCTAAATTGGTTCGTGCAGGACAACGCGTGGCGATTTGTGATCAACTTGAGGAGCCTCAAAAAGGCAAGAAACTCGTTAAACGAGGTGTTACAGAATTGGTCACACCCGGCGTTACCTACAATGACAAGGTGCTGGAAGCCCGTCAAAGTAATTATTTGGCTGCCGTTACCATAGACAAACAGCAGTTAGGCGCAGCGTTCCTCGATATTTCCACCGGAGAGTTTATGGTAGCTGAAGGCTCAGAGGACTTCATTCACAAATTAATCCAGAATTTAAATCCTTCGGAAATTCTATATGCAAAACCCCAACGTAAAAAGTTTGAAACACTTTTTGGAAAGGATTTTCATGTGTACAGTCTTGACAATTGGATATTCACCCTTGATTTTGGTTATGATCGATTGATCCAACATTTCCAAACATCAAACCTCAAAGGCTTTGGTATAGAAGACCAACAATTGTCTATTGCCGCTGCAGGAGCCTGTTTACACTACCTAGAGCAAACACATCACGACTTCGTTGACCACATAACATCAATCAGTAGAATAGAAGAAGATACCTATGTGTGGATGGACAATTTTACTGTCCGCAACCTTGAAATCATCTACCCGAATCACACAAACGGGAAAAGTGTGCTACAGATTCTTGACCACACGAGTACTCCTATGGGCGGTCGTTTGTTAAAGAAGTGGCTGGTTTTACCACTAAAATCTTTATCCGGCATACAGCAGCGCCACAACATCGTTGGGTACTTTGTACAACACGTAAAGTGGACACAGGTTATCTCAAGTGATTTAAGACAAATAGGTGATTTAGAGCGATTGATATCCAAAGTTGCGGTTCAACGTATCAATCCAAGAGAACTTGTTCAACTTAAAAAATCCCTACGCGCATTAGCTACAGTGAGAGATCAATGCAAAGAAACGGGTCACGCTGAAATTAATAAGTTGATGGACCAAGTGGTTCCGTGTACGGCATTAATTGATCAAATCGGGCAAGAAATTGCCGAGAGCCCTCCCCTTTTGATCCATAAAGGAGGCGTTTTCGCGGATGGTGTCAACGATGACCTCGATGAATTGCGCCAATTGGCTTATAAAGGTAAAGATTACTTGGTAGCACTGCAACAGCGAGAAATTGAGGCCACTGGAATAACGTCGTTAAAAATTGCGTTCAACAATGTGTTTGGCTATTATATTGAAGTTAAAAATACCCATAAAGACAAAGTTCCCGAATCCTGGATTCGTAAACAAACACTGGTCAACGCGGAAAGATATATAACGGAAGAACTCAAGGAATACGAGCAGAAAATTCTAACAGCTGAAGATAAAATATTAGCGATTGAGTCTGAAATGTATCGCACGTTTGTCGAATCCATTCAAAACTATGTCACACATATTCAGTTGAATGCAAGGTTAATTGCGCATTTGGATTGTTTGGTTTCATTTGGATTGGTTTCTGCAGAAAACAATTATTGCAAACCGGTAGTTGATGAATCAAAGGTATTGGCATTGGTAGAGTGCAGGCATCCCGTTATCGAACATCAATTGCCACATGGGGAGTCATATGTGCCAAATGATTTGGTACTAAATGCCGACACACAACAGTTAATCATTCTTACTGGACCAAACATGTCTGGCAAGAGCGCCCTGCTTCGCCAAACAGCCTTGGCTGTCGTACTGGCTCAAATTGGATGTTTCGTGCCCGCTAAGCACGCGCAAATCGGTATAGTTGATAAAATATACACACGTGTTGGTGCTTCTGATAACATAAGTCAGGGAGAAAGTACGTTTATGGTCGAAATGACAGAAACGGCCAGTATTTTGAATAACCTGTCTGATCGCAGTCTTATTCTTCTTGATGAGATCGGGCGTGGAACAAGTACATATGATGGTGTTT